>NZ_JBYLFR010000014.1:0-87421 GCF_057748165.1 Paracoccus sp. NIOT.M2S5SZ12 | reverse complement strand
GGGCTTGGGCTTGCTCATGCTGCCCATCTAACCGCATGGATTCACCAAGTGAATCCTTCACGGGGAGAGTTCTGCAACAACGCCCATGGGGTGACTACGATGGAGACACCCTCAAGCTGCGACAGAGAAAAACAGACAAATATCTGGTCCTCCCCTGCACGGTAGCGCTCAATACCGCTCTGGCCGAAGCGAAAAGATTGCTTGGGCGCGCCACTGCAGCGTCTATGCCTATACTAACCCAACCGAACGGCAATTCGATGACGTATTTTTATATGGCAAAAGTCATGCGTAAAGAGCGGATCCGCCTTGGTTTAGAGGCATATGACCTTCACGCACTTCGGTATCGTAGCATTAAAGAGCTAGCATGGGCGGGCTGTGACGATGACGAAATTGCTGCGTACAGCGGCCATGCGACAAAGGCCATGATTGCCAAGTACGCTGGCGAGGCGCGTCAGGAAATGCGCGCTCGTCAAGCTCGTGAAAAACGACAGTGAACAGAAGTCGCACATAACCAGAAACTGATACCAATAATGATACCCCAAGAAGAAGCGGATCGGCTATGTCATTGAAATTATGGTGCCCGGAGACGGATTTGAACCGCCGACACGCGGATTTTCAATCCGCTGCTCTACCAACTGAGCTATCCGGGCCCCTGTCGCGCCGTCCGGCGCGGGATGGGTGGTGTTTACGAAGAGGCGCCGGGACTGTCCAGACCGAAATCACCGATTCTTTGCCGTGGCGACATTATTTGCCGCTCTCGCGATCGTCGGGGGCGTCGCCGCTCGGAACCTCGTCCAGAGGGGCGCCGGGAATGACGTAGCTGCCGCGCAACCAGCGCGCCAGATCCACGTCCGCGCAGCGTTTGGAGCAGAACGGGCGATAGCGCGGATCGACGGGCTTGGCGCAGATCGGACAGGCCATCAGGCGCCCCCGGCGGCCTGCGCCAGCCGCGCCAGGGGCACGCGGTCACGCTTGCGCGTCAGCTCGTAGAGGCCCATCGCGGTCCAGCCGACCAGCGTCGTCTCGGACCCCGCGCCGCGGAAGGCGGCCTGCAGGACCTGGTCCAGCGTGGCCCGGTCGCGCTTGGGCATGGGCGCGAAATCGATCACGACCTGCCCGCCCAGCCCGCGCAGCGCCAGCTGCCGCGGCAGCTCGCGCGCCACCGCGATGTTGGCCTTCAGCCCCGCCGCCAGCGACGTGTCGTTGCCGGTGTTCACGTCCACCGCGACCAGCGCGCGTGTCGCCTCGACAAAGGCGTCCGCGCTGCCCGGCAGCGAGATGCGGGGCGACAGAAGGGCGTCCACGGCCTCAAGGACGCCGCAGCGCTCGAAACTGTCGTCACCCTCCTCCACTGCGTCGGGGGCCGGTTCGGCCCAGTCCATCCAGGCCTGTTCCCACGGGCTGGGCGCGTCCAGCAACAGCTCGGGGCCACCCGTGGTCTCGGCGCAGATGCGGTCCGCGAGGTCGATCAGCTGTTCCAGTTCGTTGCGGATCTCGGCGTCATCGGCGTCCAGCGTGACGCTGCGCAGGATCAGGCCGTGATCGCGGTCGCCCAGGACCTCGCGGCCCAGGGCCGCCAGCGCGTCGCGGCGATCCTCGTCGCGGATGCTGCGCGAGACGTTGACGCCCGGCGCGCCCGGCGTGACCAGGGCGTGCCGGCCGCGCAGCAGAAGCCGGGTGGACAGGGGCAGCGCCTTGCCCTCCTCGGCCACGCCGGCGATCTGGACCAGCACGGGCTTGCCCTCGGGGACGCCCTTGCGGTCGCGCAGATAGCCGGTCTGTCCGTCGGGCAGGCGCAGGAAGACCCCGCCCTGCCCCTTCATGAAGCGGTCGGTGGTGGCGCGGCAGATCGCGCCCGGCGCCAGCGGGGTCAGCGGATCGCCCGCGACCAGCAGATCGGCCAGCTGGCCGTCGACCATCAGCGCGGCGGCCTCCAACCCGAACAGATGTCCCAGAACGACCTGACGTCCCTTCATGCGGCGCCTCCTTGCGGGGTGGGGTGGATGCCGATGGCGGCCAGCATCGCGGCGGTCTCGGACAGGGGAAGGCCCACGACAGCGGAGAACGACCCCTCCAGCCACGGGATGAAGGCCGCGGCCGCGCCCTGGATGGCATAGCCGCCCGCCTTGCCCTGCCAGTCGCCGGCGTCCAGATAGCGTTCCAGCGCGGCATCGTCGATGCTGCGCATGCGCACCCGCGTCTCGACCAGGCGCAGCGCGGTGCGGGACCCGTGGCGGAGCGCCATGGCGGTCAGCACGACATGGCGCCGCCCCGACATCAGCCGCATGAAGGCCGCGGCCTCGGCGCGGTCGGCGGGCTTGCCCAGGATGCGGCGGCCGACGGCCACGGTGGTGTCGGCGGTCAGCAGCGCCTCTCCCTCGGCCAGGTCCAGCGCGGCGGCCTTCTCGGCGGCCATGCGGCGGACATAGTCGCGGGGCGTCTCGGCCTTGCGGGGGGTTTCGTCGATATCGGCGGGGCGCAGCGCGTCGGGCACGATCCCGATCTGGGCCAGCAGTTCAAGCCGCCGGGGGCTTGCCGATCCCAGGATCAGCCTGGGGCGCAGGTCGGCCATCATCCGGCCTCCGGTTGCGTGGTCCGTCCCGAGGGACGGCTCACTTGAAGCGGTAATTGATCCGACCCTTGGTCAGGTCATAGGTGTTCATCTCAACCTGAACCTTGTCGCCTGCCAGAACGCGGATGCGGTTCTTGCGCATCTTTCCCGCCATATGTGCGATGATCTCATGGCCGTTCTCAAGCTCGACCCGGAATGTCGCATTGGGCAGGAGTTCCTTCACGACGCCGGGGAATTCGAGCATTTCTTCCTTGGCCATGGTCACTCCGTTCTCAACATCCCGTCAGATTCGGGACCGCCGTTACATGCGTCCGAAAGGCGCGGAATTCAAGGGAAAAGCGCCCGGTCAGCCGCGCAGCACCGTCAGGTCGCGGCCCAGGGGCAGATCGATCGGACCGGATGCGCCCGCGGCGTGGCGGAACGGGTCGGGCTGCGCAAGGTCCGCAGGCATCGCCGCAGCGCCAAGCGCGGCCCCCAGGGACAGGCCGTGCGCGGAGAGCGTCGGCGCGCCGTCATCGGTGTCCGACGCCTCGGGGTCGCGCAGGCGCAGCGCGTGACAGCCCTCGGCCTCGCCGAACTTGGCGGTGGCTAGGACCTGCCCGTCGTCGGTCTCCAGCGTGGCTTGGGTCAGGCAGCTGCGCGGCAGCGCCATCAGGCGGCCGGCCAGGAGGCCCCGCAGCTCGGCCAGCGACACCCGCTTGCGGCACAGGACGCCCGTGACAAGGACCGGCGCCTCCTGCATGGGGGCGGCCAGGCTGACGCGGACCGGGGCGGGCGCAGGCACGGGCGGCGCGACCGGCGCGGACAGCGCCGGGGTCGCGTCGGGGCGCGGGCGCAGCGCAGCGCCGGCAGGCTGCGGCAGGGCCAGCAGCACCTGTCCCTCGCGCATGTCGGGGGCGCCCATCGCCAGATGGAAGGACAGGCTGCGCAGCGGCCGGTCCTCCAGCATCAGCGACAGCGGGCGCGGATCGTCCAGATGGGTCAGGAAGCGATAGCCCGCGATGGCCTCGAACCCCTCGACCCCCTCCATCTCGGCCGTCAGGTCGGTCAGGAAGGCGTTGATGAAATCGGCGCAGAGCAGCGCGTCGCTGCGCGTGGGGCGGCGGCGTTCCAACCCGCGCGAGGTCACGCGGCCCAGGGCCTGCCATTCGACCAGCGCCGCCACCGCCTGCGGACAGAGCGCGATGGCCCCCAGCAGGTCGCCCGGCCCCTGCAGCACCACGACCAGCGGCAGTTCGGGCAGCATCTCGGGCAGTTCGGCCAGGGTCAGCGCGCCGGGCTGCACGGACAGCGCCCGCACCGGCAGCTGATAGAGGCGGTCGGCCGAGCGGCCGATGGCGGTCGCCCCGGCGCGGGCGGGCGTCGGCGGGGCCGTCGCGGGCAGCTGGGGCGCGCCCCCCTGGCCAAGCCGGGCCTGCGTCTTGGCCTGCAACATGCGGCGCAAGACGCCCGATCCGTGGCTGTTTGGGTCTGCTTGGGTCATGTCCGGTCCGAATCAGGCTTCGCTGCCCCCTCAGACTGGACCATCGAGGTTGAGAAACCATTAAGCCGGAACAGGCGGGCGCTGCGGCAGCTGGATGCGGAAGGCGGCCCCTTCCTGCCCCGGCAGATAGCTGATCTCTCCGCCCAGGGTCCGCATGATCTCGCGGCAGATGGCCAGGCCCAGCCCCGCGCCCCCCGCCCGCGCCGGATCGTTCAGCCTGGCGAACTTCTCGAAGATCAGCGACTGGCGCGCGGCGTCGATGCCGCTGCCGTTGTCGACGATGTCGATGACCGCGCCGCCGCCCTCGGGCCGGCGCACGCGGATGGTCAGCTGCGGCCGCTCGGCATCGCAATACTTGCGGGCGTTGCTGATCACGTTGATCAGCACCTGAAGCAGGCGGTCCGCGTCGGTGATGACGCCCACATGCTCGGCCAGGACGTCGCGGTCGATCGTGAAGCGCCGCTCGGGGCGGGTGGCCGAGGTCGTGGCCAGCGCACGCCCGATCAGATCATGCAGGTTGGCCACCGTCACGGTCAACTGGGCCCGGCCGCTTTCCAGCACCGACAGGTCCAGCAGGTCGTCCAGCAGCCGCGTCAGGCGCCCGGCCTCGTCATGGATGATCCCGGCGAAGCGGCCCCGCTCCTCGGCGGTCAGTCCGGGGTCCTTCAGGATCTCCGAAAACGCCCGGACCGAGGTCATCGGTGTGCGCAGCTCATGGCTGATCTGGCCCAGGAAGGCGTCCTTCTGGACCGACAGGGCGGTCAGCTTGTCATTGGCCTCGCGCAGCTGGCGGGCGGTGCGGGTCAGTTCGGCCCGCGCGGCCTCCAGGCGCTGCGTCTCCTCCTTGGCGCGCTGCGCCTCGCCCGCGACCTGCATCAGGTCCGCGACGGTCAGCGCCACGCCCCCCGCGACGCGGTCGATCATCGCATGCGCCGTGGCCGCGCCGATGGAGCCCGCCAGCCGCCGCTCCAGCGCGTTCAGGAAGCGCGGGGTCAGGTCCGGCAGATAGCCGCTCTTGCCCTGCGCGCGGGCCTCGGCCTGGAAATAGCGCAGCGCGGCATCAGCCCCCCACAGCCGCCGGGCCATGGCCAGCAGCGGCTCGGCCCGGTCCTCGCCGCGCAGCATGCGGCGGTGACGGATCGGCTCGACCGCCGAGACGAAGGACAGGCCCTGCAACCGCTCGACCGGGTCGGGAAAGCCGAAGATCGACAGGCCGATGAAGGCCAGCGTGTTGACGGCCAGCGACAGGGCCACGGCGGCGGTCCAGGGATCGACGCCCTCCGGGACCGGCAGCGTCAGCCCCGCCCCGACCGAGGGCAGGAAGATCAGCGCCATCCACAGCGCCGCCCCCGATCCGATGCCCGCATAGGCCCCCTTGCGGTTCGCGCCCCGCCACAGCAGTCCGCCCAGCATCGCGGGCAGCACCTGCGCCATGCCCGTGAAGGCCACCAGCCCCATCGCGGCCAGCGCGGCCGAGCCGCCCGACGCCTCGTGATAGACCCAGCCCGCCGCCACGACCGCCAGGATCGCCAGCCGCCGCGCGTTCAGCACGAAGCCGCGCAGGTCGTCCATCTCGTCGGGCGCGGGCACGCGGCGCAGCGCCAGCCAGGCCGGGACGATCCAGTGGTTCGACACCATCGTCGCCACCGCGATGGCACAGACCACGACCATCGACGTGGCCGCCGAGAACCCGCCCAGGAACACCAGCAGCGCCAGCCCGCTCTGGCCCGTGGCCGTGGGCAGCGTCAGCATGTAGAGGTCCGGGTCCATCCCCGCGGGCAGCAGGTCGCGCGCCATCACCGCGATGGGCAGCACGAAGAGCGACATGGCCATCAGATAGGCCGGAAAGGCCCAGCCCGCGACATGCAGGCGCTCCTCGTCGGCGGCCTCGACGACCATCACCTGGAACATGCGCGGCAGGGTCAGGATCGCGGCCGCGGACACCAGGATCAGCGCGGTCCAGCGGTCGGGACGGATCAGCCAGCCCTCGGCCAGCACCGGGTCGCGGCTGGCGCGGGCGATGCGCTCCAGCATGTCGGCGGGCCCGTCCGCCAGGCCCCAGACCACATAGACGCCAAGCGCGATGAAGGCCGCCAGTTTGACCAGCGCCTCCAGCGCGATGGCGGTGACCACGCCGTGATGACGTTCGTCCGCCGCCAGGTTGCGCGTGCCGAACAGGATGGTGAACAGCGCCAGCCCCGCCGCCACCCACAGCGCCGTGCCGCCCCGCGCCGCATCCGCCGTGCCTTCGGCGAAGACCTCGAAGGAGAGGCGCACCGATTGCAGCTGCAGCGCGATATAGGGGGTCGAGGCCACGACCGCGATCAACGTCACCATGGCCGCCAGCCGGTTCGACTTGCCGAAGCGGGCCGAGACCAGGTCCGCGACTGAGGTGACATGGTGCATCCGCGCCACCCGCACCAACCGCCTCAGACCCCACCACGCCCCGGTGAAGACGATGGTTGGACCCAGATAGATCGTCGCGAATTCCAGACCCGACCGCGACGCATATCCGACCGCCCCATAGAAGGTCCAGGCCGAGCAATAGACCGACAGCGACAGCGTATAGACCAACGGATGGTCCAGCCAGCGCACATGGCCGCGTGCGGCCGCCCGGTCGGCCGCATAGGCCACCCCGAACATCAGCGCGACATAGGCCAGGCAGGTGGCCAGCAGCGCCTCAAACTGCATCGCGGTCCCCGGCGCGCTCGACCGGCTGCGTCGCTGCCTCGGCGCGCAGCAGCGCGCGGTGCAGCACGCGCACCGCCACGATCAGCGCCGTCCACAGCCCGAACAGCCAGACCGTCCCCCCGGCATAGGACAGGCTGGCCGGCGCCCACCAGACCGGCACCAACAGCAGGATCAGCGTCAGCACCGGCAGCACCCGCGCGGCATCGCCCAGCCTGCGGCGGTGATAGGACGCCCGCTCCAGGAACAGCGGCCGCTCGGGCATCAGCGCAGCATGCGGCGCACCATCGCGCGCAGGTCGTCATTCTCGAAGGGCTTGGCCAGGACCGCGTCGGCGCGGGTGCCGCTGTCGGGCGACTGGCCGCGCGCGGTCAGCATCAGCACCGGCGTCGCCGCCAGGTCGGCATCGGACGCGTCGCGCAGCTCGTCCAGGATCTCCGCGCCCGAGCGGTTGGGCAGCATCAGGTCCAGGATCACCAGACGCGGGCGGGCGGCGCGGATCGCCTCGATCCCGCCGGCGCCGTCGGCGTGATGATCGACCCGCCACCCCTCGCGCGACAGGATGAAGCGCACCGCCTCGGCGATGTTGGGCTCGTCCTCGATCATCAGGATGTCAAGCTGCATCCGCCTCGTCCCCCCTTGCGGTCCGGCAGGCGGGCCGGGCCGTGGCGGCGATCATGGTCCGGATCACGCCCCCGTGTCAAAGCCCCATCGCGCCCGCGGGGCGGTCCAGGGCGTCAGCCGGGCTGCGCCACCAGGATGGACGGCTCGCGCCGCGCGGGGCATGCGGCACGCGGGCAGATCCGGCAGGCCGGCCCCACCGGCAGCGCATCGCCGGGGGCCGGATTCTCGACCGGCAGCATCAGCATCAGCGCCTCGGTCAGGACGGGACCGTCCACGCCCGCGGGCTGATGGCGATGGGCATAGGACAGCGTGCGGAAGGCGCGCCCGTCGGGCATTACCACCGCCTGCGCCCGCGCGGCCTGCGGCGCGGCCAGCGCCTGGAACAGCGGCCAAATCGGGCAGCTGTCGCCCGGACGCGGCAGCGCCAGGCCCTGCGGCGCACGGCGATGGACCAGCGCGCCCGAGCCGTCGCAGATCAGCAGGCCCGCCCCCTCGAACCCCGCCGGGCGCAGGTCGGCCAAGCGGCGGATCACCAGGTCCAGCGGCAGGCCGAGCCGCGCGGCCAGCCGCACCGGATCGGCGGGCGCGCCAAGCGCGGTGATGGCCTCGGTCAGGCTGCGGTCCGGCAGCGCGGTGCGATCGGCCTGCATCCCGGCCAGCAGCGCCCCGGCCATCGCCCGCGCACTGTCCGAGCTGAGCTGGTCGGGGTCTGGCAGGTCCGGCCCGGCATCGGCCAGCCAGGCCTCGACCTCGTCCTGGGGGGTGGCGGCGCTGCCCTCGGCCTCGAAGCTGTCCAGATAGGCGACCAGCGCCTGCGCGGTCATCGACAGGCGCTGGCTGTCCTGATGTAGGTTGGCGTGAAAGCGGCGGCGCCAGTCGGGGGCGATCTCGCCCTCCTCGACCAGGATCGCGGCGGTCGAGCGGACCGAGGTCACCGCCGACAGCACCTCGTGCAGCGTCGTCAGCAGATAGGGGTCCTGGGTCATGCGGTCGGACATGTCGACGACCTGCCGCTCCAGCGCGCCCGCGCGGCGCGACTGCGCGACCAAGAGCGCGGCCCAACCCGGAAAGCGGGCAAGGAACTCGGTGATCTGGTCCAGCTCGGGCGCGGTGCCGCTGGCCACCGGATGGGCCGCGGCCTCGCGCAGCGCGGCGATGCGGACCTCCTCGCGGCCCTCGGCCAGCTCGTCGGCGGGGACCTCCAGCTGCTCGGCCAGCCGGGCGATCAGGTCTGGACCGACGGGGCGTCGGTTGTGCTCGATCAGGTTCAGGTAGGCGGGCGAGATGCCCACCGCACGTGCCACGTCCGCCTGCCGCCGGCCAAGCGCCAGCCGGCGTTCCCGGATGCGCGTGCCGGTCAGGACGGTGCCGCCGCGATCCGCCACGGATCAGACCGCCAGGCCGTGCCGGCCGGCCAGGTCGGTGAAGAACTGCCAGGCCACCCGGCCCGACCGCGCGCCGCGCGTGGCCTGCCATTCGATGGCCTGCGCGCGCAGCTCGGCCGGATCGACCGACAGGCCGTGGGCCGCGCAATAGCCCTCGATCATCGCAAGATACTGGTCCTGGTCGCAGGGGTGGAAGCCCAGCCACAGCCCGAAGCGGTCCGACAGCGAGACCTTCTCCTCAACCGCCTCGCCGGGATGGATGGCGCTGGCGCGCTCGTTGTCGATCATGTCGCGCGGCATCAGGTGACGGCGGTTCGATGTCGCATAGAGGATGACGTTCGCGGGCCGCCCGGCGATGCCGCCGTCCAGGACCGCCTTGAGCGACTTGTACTGCGTGTCGTCATGGCTGAAGGACAGGTCGTCCGCGAAGAGCACGAAGCGCCGCTCGGGCGCGGCACCCAGCAGCGCCAGCAGGCGCGCGACCGAAGAGAGGTCGTCGCGCCCGATCTCGACCAGGGTCAGCGGCAGGCCCCGGCCCACCACCTCGGCATGGACGGCCTTGACCAGCGACGACTTGCCCATGCCCCGCGCGCCCCACAGCAGGGCGTTGTTGGCCGCATAGCCGCGCGCGAATTGCAGCGTGTTCGCCAGAAGCGTGCGGCGCGACCGGTCGATACCGACCAGCCGCTCCAGCGCCACGCCCGACACCCGCGCCACCGGCTCCAACCGGTCGGGATCGGGGTGCCAGACGAAGGCGTCGGCCGCATCGAAGCGCGGGGCGGGCGCGGCGGGCGGGGCCAGCCGCTCCAGTGCCTCGGCGATGCGCGTCAGCGCATGGGTCATTCGTCGTCCTCGAACCACAGCCCCTCGGCCCGCAGCCTGGCCTCGCGGCGGCGCTCGATCTGACGGACGATCTGGATCGACAGTTCGTAAAGGCCGTAGATGACCGAGAACAGGACGAGCTGGCTGCCGACATCGGGCGGCGTCAAGCAGGCCGCCAGCGTCAGGATGATCACCACCGCATAGCGCCGCGTCGAGGCCAGCGATTCGGCCGAGACCAGCCCCGCGCGGCCCAGCAGCGCCAGCGCCACCGGCAGCTGGAACGACATCCCGAAGGCCAGGATGAAGCGCGTGGTAAGGTTCAGGTATTCGCTGACCGATCCCTGGAACACGATCCCCGCCAGGGCCGAAGTCCCCTCGGCCCCCGCGCTCTGGTCCGGCAGGGCCAGCGGCCCCTGCTGGAAGCCCAGGAAGAAGGCGAAGACCATCGGCAGGATGATGTAATAGGCGAAGGCCGCGCCCAGCACGAACATCGCGGGCGACGCCACCAGGAAGGGCAGGAAGGCCCGCTTCTCGTTGCGGTAGAGGCCGGGCGCGATGAAGCGCCACAGCTGATAGCCGATGATCGGGAAGGCCATCACGAAGCCGCCGAAGAAGGCGATGCGGATGGCGACCGAGAAGCCCTCCTGCAGCTTCAGCAGGATCAGCCCGCATTCCTGGCCGCGATCCTGCAATGCCGCGCAGATCGGCCGGGTCAGGAAGTTGTAGATCGGGTTCCAGACCGTGTAGGCCAGGATCATCGCCACGACCAGCGCCAGCACGGACCAGATGATCCGGGTGCGCAGCTCCTTGAGATGCTCGATCAGCGGGGCCGAGCTTCCGTCCAGCTCGTCATCCGTCGGCGTTTGCGATGTCACTTACTGGTCCTTCATGTCCGAACGGCGCACGCCGGCAAGGCGCCGCCCGCCCTGGCGACCACCAGGCGTCGCCGCCGCGGGTTCCGTCGCCGGAGCGGTCGGGGCGGCGGCGGTGTTCGACGCAGGCGCGGCGGTCGCCTTGGGCGCCGCGGGATCGGGCTGGATGCCCGCAGGGGCGCCGCCGGTGGCGATCTTGGGGTCCCATTTCTCGAACCGCGTCACGGCGCGGTCCAGCGCCTGCAGGCCGCGGTTGTTCTTCGAGGTCAGCGAGGAGACGTCGCGCAGCCCCTTGGCCGCGTCGTCCAGGCCGCTGCCGCGCGCGGCCTCCTCCATCGCCGAGGTGAACTCGCGCGCCATGCCGCGGGCACGCGCGGTCAGGCGGCCAAGCGTGTGGAACAGCTTGGGCAGATCCTCGGGGCCAATCACGACCAGCGCGACGACGCCGATCAGCAGCAGCTCGCTCCAGCCGATATCAAGCATCGGCGACCTCGACGGCGGCGTGCATGATCAGGCGCGGTTGTCGGTATGCGGCGTGACGTCGCGCGCGTCCGCGCCGGGAACCGGCTGATGGACGGGCTGCACCGGGGCGGCGGTGGGGGCCACGGTCGGGGTGGGCTGCTCCAGCGTGGCGGGCTTGTCCTCGGGGGCGGTGCCGCCGTCGTTCAGGCCCTTCTTGAAGGCGGTGATGCCCTTGCCGAATTCGCCCATCAGCGACGAGACCTTGCCGCGCCCGAACAGCACGAGGACGACGATGGCGATGACCAGAAGGGCCATGGGGGACGGTGCGTGCATTCCAAATCTCCGTTCCGGTGTCTGAGGGGCGGCCCGGGCGGTCCCGGCACGCCCTGCATCAGGGATGACGGGACTATAGGCCCAGTTCGCCGACAGTGAAAGCCCGCCGCCGCCGAATCCCGCCGACCACCCTGCCCGCCGCGTCGCGATGACGCGGAAGTGACGCCGCGCGCGGGCCCGCCGCGGTGCGTCGGACGGGCTTGGCACCCTGCGCGCGGCAGGCCATAAGCGGGTATGGACGCCTCGCTTTACCTCACCGCCTTCGTCACGCTGTTCGTGGTCATCGACCCGATCGGGCTGGCGCCGATCTTCATCGCGCTGACTCCGGGGCAGTCCGGGGCGCAGCGCCGCCGGATCGGCGCGCGGGCGCTGGTCATCGCGGCGATCCTGCTGACGCTGTTCGGGCTGACGGGGGATGCGATCCTGTCGGCCATCGGCATCTCGATCTCGGCCTTCCGGATCGCGGGGGGGCTGCTTCTGTTCCTGACCGCGCTGGACATGCTATTCGAGCGCCGCACCGAACGCCGCGAGGGCCAGGCCGAGGGCGACGATCACGCCCATGACCCGTCGGTCTTTCCGCTGGCCATGCCGCTTCTGGCGGGTCCGGGGGCGCTGGCCACGATGATCCTGCTGGTGGGCGACAACCAGGGCCCGGCCCATGTGCTGATGGTGCATCTGGTGATGCTGGTCGTGCTGGGCATCTGCATGGTGCTGTTCGTGCTGGCGACGCCCCTGGCGCGCGCCTTGGGGCGGACCGGGGTGATGGTCGTCACGCGGCTGCTGGGGATGCTGCTGGCCGCGCTGTCGGTGCAGTTCGTCATAGACGGACTGCAGGGATCGGGCCTCTTTCCGTGACGGGGGCACTGTCCGGCGACGATCTGGCGCGGCTGGCCTTTCTGGTGCTGCTGCTGGTCGTCGTGGGCGGGGCGATGCTGTTCGAGCTGTCGGGCCGCGGCGGGCGGGCGCTGCGCGCGCTGGTCCTCTGGGCGGTGCTGATCGCCGCGCTGGCCATGGGCCACGACTGGTGGCAGACCCGCACCGCGCCGCGCCAGCAGGTGCTGGAGGACGGCGCCCGGATCGAGATCCCCCTGGGCCGCGGCGGCCATTTCCACCTTGAGGCCATGCTGGACGGCACGCCGGTCGATTTCATGGTGGATACCGGCGCGACCAGCGTCGCCCTGTCGCGCGATGATGCGCAGGCGATCGGGCTGGAATTGGACCTGCTGAACTTCTCGGGCGTCGCGGTGACCGCAAACGGGCGGGTGGCGACCGCGCCCGTGACCATCGGCCAATTCGTCATCGGCGACGCGGTGGATCGCGACGTGCGCGCCGTGGTGATCGACAGCGACCTGCCCGACAGCCTGCTGGGCATGTCCTATCTGCGCCGCTTTGCCCGCGTCAGCTTCGAGGGCGACCTGCTGATCCTGGAACGCTAGCCCGGCACCGCCCCGGACATCTGGCGGATCGTGGCGAAGATCAGGTCCGTCCCGCGCGCCAGCTGCGCATAGTCGGTCCATTCCTCGGGCGCGTGCGAGACGCCCCCGCGGCTTGGCACGAAGATCAGCCCGGTGGGCGCCAGCCCCGCCAGGATCATCGCGTCATGGCCTGCGCCGCTGACCATCACCCGATGCGACAGGCCCAGCCCCTCGGCCTGCGCCAGAAGCGCGGTCTGGATCTGGTCGGACAGCGGCGTGGGCGGGGCATAAAGCTGGCGTTCGATGCCGCAGGACAGGCCGTTCCCCTGGGCATGGGCGACGGTGCCCTCGACCATCTCGATCAGGCGCAGCACGTCCGCCTCGGCCGGGGCGCGCAGGTCGATGGTGAAGGTCACCAGATCGGGGATCACGTTCGCGCCGCCCGGCAGGACCTCCATCCGCCCCACGGTCAGCACCGCGCCGCGGCCCACCTGCCGCGCCAGGTCGGGCAGCTGCGCCAGGATGCCCACCGCCCCCACCAGCGCGTCGCGGCGCTGGTCCATGGGCGTGGTGCCGGCATGGGCCGCCTGCCCGCGCACGGTGACGCGCAGCTGCGCCAGTCCCACGATGGTCTGCACGACGGCGATGTCGCGACCCTCGGCCTCCAGGACCGGGCCCTGTTCGATATGCAGTTCCAGAAAGGCGTGGACCGAACCGGGCGCACGCGCCGCCTCCCCGGCGCGCGCGGGGTCCAGGCCATAGGCGCGCATTGCCTCGGCGGCCGAGACCCCCTGCCCGTCGCGCAGATCCTCCAGCGTCTCGGGGGCGATGGCCCCGGTCAGCAGGCGCGAGCCGAACAGGCCGCCGCCAAAGCGCGTCCCCTCCTCCTCGACCATCGCCACGACCTCGACGGGCCGGTCGGGCACCAGGCCCAGATCGCGGAACAGGAAGGCCGTCTCGATGCCCGCGACGACGCCCGCAGGACCGTCGAAACGCCCGCCATTCGGCACCGAATCCAGATGCGAGCCGACCAGGATCGGCGCGAGGTCCGGGTTGCGCCCCTCGATCCGGCCGATGATGGTGCCCACCGCGTCCTGACGCACCGTCAGGCCCGCATCGCGCATCCACCCGGTCACGAAATCCGCCGCCGCGCGATATTCCGCGCTGTAGGTCAGCCGCGTGGTGCCGCGTCCGGGCGTGGCGGTGAACCGGTCCAGCCCCTCGATCATCGCCTCGATCCGGCGCGGGTCAGCATAGCCCGTCATAGCGTTCTCCTCCGCCCTCTGCGCGGCGGAGAATGGCGCAAAACCGCGCCCGGTCAATGGCATGGCGCATTCGGTGCCGGCCTGTGGCCGCCGCGCCACCCCGTCCGGCATCGCTCAGGCCAGCCGCACCGGAATGCCCTTCGACGCGGGCGTCCCCGAGGCCAGATCACCGCGCGACAGCGGCGACAGCGGGTTCAGTTCCGGAAAATAGCCCGCCAGACAGCCGCGCGGCAGGTCATAGGGAAGCACCCGCAGCCCCGCCACACGCCGCGCCACCCCGTCATCGGCCGCCCCCTCCAGCGTGATCCGCTGTTCGGGGGACAGGCCCTCGGCCTCCATGTCGGCGGGCGACATCATCACCAGCATCCGGTCGCCCTCGATCCCGCGCAGCCGGTCGGACATGCCGTAGACGGTCGTGTTGAACTGATCGTTCGACCGCAGCGTCATCAGCCGATAGACGCCTTCCCGGTCGCCCAGACCCGTTGCGTCCAGATCGGCGGGGCGGGTGAACTGCGCGCGGCCCGAATCGGTCTTCCAGACCCGGTTGCGGGCCGGATTCTCGCGATAGAAGCCGCCGGGCTGATCCATGCGCGCCTCGAAATCGTGGAAATCCTCGGGATAGACCGCGGCGATCTGCGCGCGCACCTGGGCATAGTCCGCCGCCCATCGCGACCAGGGCATCTTCGGGTTCGGCGCCAGCGTGGCCCGGGCCATGCGCGCGACGATGGCGGTCTCGGACATCAGATGCGGGCTGGCGGGACGGCGCCTGCCGATCGAGCCGTGGACATGGCTGAAGCTGTCCTCGACCGTGACCTGCTGGTTCACGCCACCTTGCAGGTCCTCCTCGGCCCGGACCAGGCAGGGCAGGATCCAGGACGCGCGGCCCGGCATCAGATGCGTGCGGTTCAGCCGCGTCGCGACATGCACCGTCAGCGGCATGGCGCCCCAGGCCGCGGCCACCCGGTCGATATCGGGCACCGCCCGCGCCAGATTGCCGCCCAGGCCCACGAAACCCTGCGCCCGCCCCTCCAGCAGCGCCTGGACGAAAGCGTTGGTGTTCCACCCCTCCTCCATCGGCGGCTGGATGCCGTAGAGGTCGCGCAGCCGGTCGTTCGGCACCAGGTCGGGCTTTTCGGTGATGCCCACGGTCCGCTGGCCCTGGACGTTGGAATGGCCGCGGACCGGGCTGCACCCGGCGCCCTTGCGGCCGATATTGCCGCGCAGCAGTAGCAGGTTGACCAGCGCCGCCACCGCGCCCGATCCGTGGACATGTTGCGTCAGGCCCATGCCATAGACCCCGATCACCGCCCGCGCGCGCGCATAGATCGCGCCGATCCCCTCCATCGCGGCCTGCGACAGGCCGCTCACGCGTTCCAGTTCGCTCCAATCCGTCGCATCGACCCAGTCCATCCACTCCTGGAGGCCCTGCGTGTGCGCGTTCAGGAAGTCGTGGTCCAGCACGCCGCCCATCGACCGCTCCAGCGCCAGGACATGCTTGGCGATGCCGGTCAGCGCCGCGATGTCGCCGCCCGCGCGGACCTGGAGATAGCGGTCGGCGATCTCGGTCGGCGCGCCGACGGTCATCTGCCACGGGCTCTGCGGATTGGCGAATTCCATCAGGCCCTTCTCGCGCAGCGGGTTGATGGCCACGATGCAGCAGCCGCGCTTGGCGGCCTCCTGCAGCGGGTGCAGCATGCGGGGGCTGTTGGTGCCGGGGTTCTGGCCCACATGCAGGATCATGTCGCAATGGTCGAAATCGTCCAGCGTGCAGGTCCCGACCGGCGATCCGATCACCGATTTCAGCCCGACCGAGGTCGTCTCATGGCACATGTTGGAACTGTCGGGCAGGTTCACATGGCCATAGGCCCGCGCGAAGAGGCCGTAGAGGAACGACGCCTCCAGCCCTGCCTTGCCCGAGGCGTAGAAGGTCACGGCCTTGGGGTCCAGCGCGCGCAGCGCCTCCCCGATCTCGGCGAAGGCTTCGTCCCAGCCCGTCTCCAGATAGCGGTCGCTGGCCGCGTCATAGCGCAGCGGATGGGTCAGCCGCCCGGCCATCTCCAGGTCGTATTCCGACCAGCCGGCCAGATCCGCGACCCGATGCTCCAGGAAGAACTCCGGCCCGCAGCGCAGCGAGGTCAGGTCCCACAGCGTGGCCTTGGCGCCGTTCTCGCAGAACTCGACCACATGGGGGTTGGGCGGCTTGCCCCAGGCACAGGAGGAGCACATGACCCCGCCCGGCTTGTTCAGGCGACGCAGCGTGTCCAGCGCCCCGGCGACGGGATGCGCCGTCCGGGCCACCGCGGCCATGCCGCGCGCCGAGCCCCACCCGCCGACCGGGCCGTCATAGGTCATCGGATCGGCGCGGTCGCCATGCGAAGCGGCGGCGGTGTCATCGGGCATGGCAGGCTCCTGAAATGGTGCGGGGGTCGCGTGAGGCGACCCCCGGTCTGTGCGTCATGCGGCGGGCGCGAAGGGATCGGGCAGATGCGGCAGCAGCAGGTCCGGCGTCATCGGAAAGTCGCGCACCCGCACGCCGCAAGCGTTGTAGATCGCGTTGGCGACCGCGCCGGCCGCCCCGCAGATGCCCAGCTCTCCGACGCCCTTGGCCTGCAGGGGCGAGGCGTGGGGGTCGCGCTCCTCCAGCAGGATGACCTCGAAATCGGGCATGTCGGCATGGACCGGCACATGGTATTCGCCCAGATCGTGGTTCACCAGATGACCGTCCCGCGTGTCGAAGGCCAAGGCCTCGGTCAGCGCGCTGCCGATGCCCCAGACCATGCCGCCCAGGCATTGCGACCGCGCCGTCTTGGCGTTCAGCACCCGGCCGAAGCCGAAGGCCCCGGTCATGCGGCGGATGCGCGTCTCGCCGGTGAAGGCGTTGACCGCGACCTCGGAGAAGAAGGCGCCGTAGGTCGACTGGTTGACCTTCTCCATCAGCGCGCCGGGTTCGATCCGGCCGGTCCGGGTCAGGTCGCCCGACAGCAGTTCCGTCACGGCGCGCGGCTCGGACCCTTCGGTCCAGGCCTGCCCGTCCTTCAGGATCAGCTCATCCGCCGCGCAGCCGAAGGTCTGCGCCAGCGTCGCGCGGATCGCCTCGCAGGCGTAGAAGACCGCCGACCCGGTGGAGGAGGCGCCCCAACTGCCCCCCGACCCCGCCCCGGTCGGCAGCTGGCTGTCGCCCAGCTTGACCGTGGTCCGTTCGATGGGCTGACCCAGCATCTCGGCCGCGATCTGTCCCAGGATGGCATAGCTGCCGGTGCCGATATCGGTGTGGTCGGTCTCGACCACGACCCGGCCGTCGGCGGTCAGGGTCACGCGCGCCTCGGCCTTGGCCAGGATGTTCACCCGGGCGGCCGACGCCACGCCCATGCCGATCCACCACTCGCCCTCGCGCCGGGCGCAGGGCTTCGCGGCACGACTGTCCCAACCGAAGGCCGCGGCGCCCGCGTCCAGCGCCTCGATCAGCCGGCGCGAGGAATAGGGCGTGCCCTCGCCGGGCACCGCCTCGGGCAGGTTGCGCTTGCGCAGCTCGACCGGGTCGATGCCCGCGGCCTCGGCCAGCTCGTCCATGGCGACTTCCAGCGCCTGCATGCCGACCGCCTCGCCCGGCGCGCGGACGGACCCGGCGGTCAGGCGGGTGACGTCGGACTTGCGCACCGCTAGCAGACGGTTCTCTCCAGCATAGAGGAACTCGGAGGCCTGCGTCACCGGCTCGGAAAAGCTCTCTCCGGGCAGGTTCGAGACCAGCGCCTCATGGGCGAAGGCTGTCAGCCGACCCTCGGCATCGCAGCCAAGGCGGATGCGCTGCTCGGTCTCGGACCGGCGCATGATCGACTGGAACACCTGCTGGCGGGTCATCACGACCCGCACCGGGCGGCCCAGCTCCTGCGCGGCCAGCGCGGCGGCGACCGCCTCGTGCGAAATGCCCAGCTTCGATCCGAACCCGCCGCCGACATAGGGCGCGAGGATGCGCACCTTGTCCTCGGCAATGCCCAGGCTGTCGGCCAGTTCGGCGACGTTGTAGCCCAGCATCTGCAGGCTGCCCCATAGGGTCAGCGCGCCCCCCTGCCACTCCGCCACGGCCGCATGCGGCTCCATCGCGGCGCTTGCATGGCCAGCGGTGGTCAGCCGCAGGTCGACCGCATGCGCCGCCTCGCGCAGCGCCCGGTCCAGATCGCCCGCCTCGACCGGGTCGTCGGCGGGCTGGGCGCTGTCCTCGGTCGCGACAAAGCGGGCGTCGCCGGAGGCGTCGTCATAGTCGATGCGCAGGGCCTTGGCGGCGGCGGTCGCCTGCTCGAAGGTCTCTGCCACGACCAGGGCCACCGGCTGCATCGGGAAATCGACCTTAGAGACGTCCTGCTCGGGCGCCTCGCCCGCCGTGCCCTGCGCCGCGCGCCGCAGCATGCGTTCCGAGGAGAAGACCCCCAGCACGCCGGGCATGGCCATGACCGCCTCGCGGTGGATCTTGCGGATGCGGCCCGTGCTGATCGTCGCACCGACCAGCACGCCCTCGGCGCAGCCCTCGCGGGCGTATTCGGCGGCATAGGCGGCGGTGCCCGCGACCTTCAGCGGGCCTTCGGGCCGGTCCAGCGGCTTGCCGATCACGCCCTGACGGGTGCGGTCCAGCATGTCGCGGCTGTCGGGGGTGTCATAGGTGTCGCTCATCGTCATTCCCCCGTCGCGTCTTGCGTGGCCTCGGCCAGCACGGCCGCAAGGGTGCGGCGCGCCAGCAGGATCTTGAAGTCGTTGTGGCCCTGCCCGCGGGCCTCCTCCAGCAGCAGGTCGGCCGCGCGGTCGAACAGGGCGGGCGATGGCGCCTGCCCGATCAGCATCTTCTCGACGCGCTCGTCGGTCCAAGGCTTGTGGGCGATGCTGCCGAAGGCCAGCTGCGCGGCCTCGATGCGCCCGCCGGAGACCCGGATCGCCGCCGCGACGGAGACCAGCGCAAAGGCATAGGATGCCCGGTCGCGGACCTTGCGGTAAAGCTGCCGCCCCGCGACGGGCGCGGGCAGGCGGATGGCGGTGATGACCTCGCCGGGTTTTAGCACGTTGTCGCGGCTCGGGTCGTCGCCCGGGACGCGGTGGAAATCGCGCATCGCGATCTCACGCGCGCCGTCCGGACCCTCGGTCTCGACCGTGGCACGCAGGGCCGCCAGGGCCACGGCCATGTCGCCCGGATAGGTGGCGATACAGGCGTCAGATGCCCCCAGAATGGCGTGGTTGCGGTTGATGCCGCCCTGCGCAGCGCAGCCGCTGCCCGGTTCGCGCTTGTTGCAGGGCGAATGGCCATCCATGAAATAGCCGCAGCGCGTGCGCTGGCACAAATTGCCGCCCATGCTGGCCTTGTTGCGCAGCTGCGGGCTGGCACCCGCCAGAATGGCCCGCGACAGCAGCGGCCAGTCGGCGCGCACCCGGGGATGGGCCGCGCAATCGGCGTTGCTGACCAGCGCGCCGATGCGCAGGCCCGCGCCCTCGGGCGCGATCTCGCGCAGGCCGATGGGGTTGATGTCCAGAAGCGCGTCGGGCGTCGCGACCTCCAGCTTCATCAGGTCCAGAAGGTTGGTGCCGCCCGCGATCAGCATTGCGGGGCTGCCCACCGCATCGGACAGCGCGCCGGCACGGGTATAGTCGAACGCCTTCATCGCGCAGCCTCGCTGGCCATCGCGTCGCGGATGGCGGTCAGGATGTTGTCATAGGCGCCGCAGCGGCACAGGTTGCCGCTCATGCGTTCGCGGATCTCGGCATCGGCGATGTCCAGCCAGTCGGCCTTGCTGCAGTCCGCCGTATCGGCGGTCACGGCACTGGGCCAGCCCTGGCGGATCTCCTCGATCATGGCGGTGGCGGAACAGATCTGGCCGGGCGTGCAATAGCCGCACTGGAACCCGTCATGGGTGACGAAGGCCGCCTGCAGCGCCGACAGGCTGTCGGGCGTGCCCAGGCCTTCAATGGTGGTGATCTCGTCGCCGTCATGCATGACGGCCAGGGTCAGGCAGGAATTGATGCGGCGGCCGTTGACGATGACCGTGCAGGCGCCGCACTGGCCGTGATCGCAACCCTTCTTGGTGCCGGTCAGGCCCAGATCCAGACGCAGGACGTCCAGCAGGCTGCGGCGGGGGTCGCCTTGGTATTCGTGGGATTGGCCGTTGATGGACAACCTGGCGGCGGGGCTTTGTGCCATTCGGGGGCTCCTTGGACCGCGGGCTTGGGTCCAAGGCAACGTGGGCGGCGCAAGGCGGTTCCCTGCGCCGCGGCCCTTTCACGCGACCAGTGCGGTGGCGTTCCGCCGGGCGCGGTTCTGCGCGATCATCGCGCAGATCAAAAGCTGCGCCATGTGATAGACCAGCAGCGGCAGGACCGTGGCGCCGACCGTCTCGGCCGGGAACAGCGCGGTGGCGATGGGCAGGCCGGTCGCCAGGCTTTTCGTCGATCCGCAGAAGAACAGGACGGTGCGGTCCTCGACCGGCATGCCGAAGGCGCGCCCCACCCCCGCCATCATCCCGAAGACGCAGGCCAGCATGACCAGCATCACCGCGATCAGCGCGATCAGCGCCGTCGGCGGGATCGACGCCCAGAGCCCCGAGACCGTGCCCGCGCTGAAGGCCGAATAGACGATCAGCAGGATCGCGCCCCGGTCCACCGCCAGCGTCAGCGTCTTGCGGTTGCGCACGAAGCCGCCGACCCAGGGGCGCAGCAGCTGGCCCAGCACGAAGGGCAGCAGGATCTGCGTGCCGATGCGCAGCACCGCGTCCAGATCGACCCCGCCCTGTCCGGTCTTCAGCAGCACCGCGACCAGCGCGGGCGTCAGTGCCACCCCCACCAGGTTCGACAGCGATGCCGCGCAGATCGCCGCGGGCACGTTGCCGCCCGCCATCGACACGAAGGCGATGGAGCTCTGGATCGTGGAGGGCAGCAGCGCCAGGAACACCAGCCCCAGGGTCACCTGCGGTCCCAGCAGGTCGCCGAAGATCAGCGCGAAGGCCATGCCCAGGACCGGGATCATCAGATAGGTCGCGGCGAAGGTCAGCCCCTGCAGCCGCCAGTTCAGCATCCCCGCCCTGACCGAGGCCGGGTCCAGCTTGGCGCCATAGAGGAAGAACAGCAGCGCGACCGCCCAGTAGGTCACCTGCCCCAGCCCCTCGGCCGCGACGCCGCGCGCGGGCAGCGCCAGCCCCAGCAGCACCGTGCCCAGCAGCATCAGCATGTAGCTGTCGATCCCGATGCGTTTCAGAAAGCCCATGTCGTTCTCCTTACAGGCCGATGGCCATGCCGTCCTTGCGGCTGTCGGACCCGCCCTCCAGCACGCCCTCGCCGATACGGATCGCCTGTGCGCCGCCCATCGGGTCGGTCAGGCGGCGGATGACGTGGCCGCGCGCGGCCAGATCGTCGCAGATCTCCTGCGGCAGGCTGGCCTCCACCTGCAGGACGCCCTCGGTGGCGAAGGTCCGGGGTTCGTCCATGGCCGCCTGCAGCGACAGGCCGCGGTCGATCACCGCCGACAGGAAGGCCGCATGGCCCGCCGCCTGATACTGCCCGCCCATCACGCCAAAGGGCATGTCGGTGCGGCCGCCCTGCGTGACCATGCCGGGGATGATGGTGTGCATCGGTCGCTTGCGCGGACCGATGGCGTTCGGGTGTCCGGGGATCAGCCGGAAAGATGCGCCGCGGCTCTGGAACAGGACGTCCGTCGCGGGGTCCAGGAGCCCCGATCCGAAACCGTGGAAGATGGAGTTGATGAAGGACACCGCATTGCCCTCGGCATCCACCACGCACAGATAGATGGTGTCCTTGTGCCCGGGCTCGTCCCACAGCGCGGGGGGCTGGGCGCGGCCCATGTCGATGCGCGCCCGCAGCGCCGCGATGGCGGCCTCGGACAGCAGCTGCTCGGTCAACCCCGCGCAATGGTCGGGGTCGCCCAGCAGTTCGTCGCGGTGGTGATAGGCCAGCTTCGTCGCCTCGGCCTGCACATGGATGCGGTCGGCCGGGGACAGCGCGGCCATGTCGAAGCCTTCGATGATCTTCAGGATCAGCAGCGCGGCCAGCCCCTGCCCGTTCGGCGGGCATTCGTGGATGTCAAAGCCGCGATAGGCGGCGCTGATCGGCGCGACCCATTCCGCGCCGTCGGTCGCCTCGGCGAAATCCTGTTCGCTGTGCAGGCCGCCCAGGGACCGCAGATGCGCGACCATCCGCGCGGCGGTCGTGCCCTGATAAAAGGCCGCCGGGCCATGGGCCGCGACCTCCTCCAGCCGGTCGGCCAGCAGGGGCTGGGCGAAGCGGCCGCCCGCCGCGGGCACGGGCAGGAAATGCGCGGCGGCATGCGGATGGGCCGCGACGGTCGCCTGCGATTCCGCCCAGTCCTGCGCCACGCGGGGCGTCACGACAAAGCCGTCCCGCGCATGGGCGATCGCGTCGCGGAACAGCCGCGACAGCGGCAGGCGGCCCAGATCGGCATGCAGCCGGCACCAGGCCGAAATGGCGCCGGGCACGGTCACCGCATGGGGGCTGCCCTGCACGATGGCGTCGGTCAGACCCGCCTCGCGCAGCGCCTGGACCGATGCGGCGGCGGGCGCGCGCCCCGACCCGTTCAGCGCCCGGACCGGCCCGGCGGCGGGCGCGTAAAGCGCAAAGCAGTCGCCCCCGATGCCGGTCATCAGCGGATCGACCACCGCCTGCACCGCGCTGGCCGCGATGGCCGCGTCGACCGCATTGCCGCCCTCGGCCAAGATTTGCAGGCCCGCGGCGCTGGCCAGCGGATGCGAGGTCGCCACCATCGCCCGGCCCGCATAGCTGGGCGGGCGCCTGCCGGACAGAAAGTCGAATGTCGTCATCTGGAGGTCCTCCGGTCGGGAATCAGGTGGCCATGTCGTCAGCACATGTATACATATTCATGGCACAGGAATACAATCACGGGACGACCCGCATGACCGCCACCCGTTCGGCCGATCAGGTCCACGCCGCCCTGTCCCAGCAGATCGTGTCGGGCGGCCTGCGTCCGGGCGATCCGCTGGCGGAAACGGCGCTGGCCGCGCGGTTCGGCCTGTCGCGCACGCCCGTGCGCGAGGCGTTGCAGCGGCTGGCGGCCGAGGGGCTGGTCGAACGCGGACCGCGCCGCGCCTTCGTGGTGCGCCGGATGAGCGATGACGCCCTGCGCCACCTGTTCGAGGCCCTGGCCGAGCTGGAGGCGCTCTGCGCCAGCCTGGCCGCGCTGCGCATGACGCCCACCGATCACGCGCTGCTGGCGGGCATCCTGGACCGCGACGACCTGCCCGGATCGGATTATGCCGAAGCCAACATCCGCTTTCACGCGCGGCTGCGGCAGGGGGCGGGCAACGCGGTGCTGGCCGATCTGCTGGCGGATCTGGACCGCCGCAGCCTGCCCTGGCGCAACGCGCAGTTCAGCGCGCGCCAAGCGCGCATCGCGACCTCGCGCGCCGAGCATCGGGCGATCCTGGCCGCGATCACCGCGCGCGACGCCGATCTGGCGGCAGAACGGATGCGCGCGCATATGGGCGCATCCCTGGGCGTCATCCTGGAGATGCTGGCCGCGCGGTCCTATTCCGCGGGCTGAGGCGCGGGTTCCGGGCCGGTGTCGCGCCGGCCGATCCGTTCGATCAGAACGTAGATGACCGGCGTCAGAAGCAGCGTCAGCACGAAGGCCAGCGACAGCCCGCCCACGATGACCGCGCCGATGGCCCGGCGGCTCTCGGCCCCCGCGCCCGTGGCGGTGGCCAGCGGCACCGCGCCCAGGATGGTGGCGATGGTGGTCATCATCACCGGGCGCAGGCGCGTCACGGCGCCCTCGCGCGCGGCGGTCAGCAGGTCGCGCCCCTCCTCGCGCAGCTGGTTGGCGAATTCCACGATCAGGATGCCGTTCTTGGCCATGATCCCGATCAGCAGGATCATCCCCACCTGCGAGAAGATGTTGACCGACGCCCCCGTCAGCAGCAGCGTGACGACCGCCCCCGCCAGCCCCAGGGGCACGGTCAGCATGATCGTCAGCGGCGTGCGGAAGCTCTCGAACTGCGCGGCCAGCACCAGGAACACGATCAGCAGCGCCATGGCGAAGACGGTGGCGACGCCCCCCTGGTTCTCCTGGTAATCCGCCGCCTGTCCGCGCCAGACCAGCAGCGCGCCGGCGGGCAGGTCGGCCGCCGCGGCCTCGACCGTGGCGATGGCGCGGGCCAGATCGGTGCCCTCGACCAGGTCGGCCTGCGTCTCGACCGAGATCAGCCGGTCATAGCGGTCGATGGAGGGGACGGTGGCACCCGTGGTGATCTCGGCAAAGGCCGACAGCGGGATCAGGTCGCCCCGCGTGTTGCGGATCAGCACCGACAGCATGTCCTGCACACTGTCGCGGTCCTCGGGGGCGGCCTGCAGGATCACCGGATACTGCCGCCCGTCGCTGCTGTATTCGCCCACGGTGCGGGACGCGAACAGCACCTGGAGGGTCTGGGCCACGGTCTGGCTGTCCAGGCCCAGGTCCTGCGCGCGGGTGCGGTCGATCTCCAGCGAGGCGCCGGGCTGGTTGGCGGCGTAATCGACCTCGATCGCGGCCAGGCCCGGCGCGTCGGCCAGACGGGCCGCGACCTCGTCGGACCATTGCGCGGCGCGCGCCAGGTCCGGCCCGCCGATCGACCAGCTGATCGAGCCGCTGCCGCCGCCCAGACCCAGCCCGCCCGAGGGCCGGATCGAGGTCGAGACCTCGGTCATCGCGCTCAGCTGCGGGCGCAGTTCGGCCATGACATCGTCCACGGACACGTCGCGCGCATCCCAGGGCGAGAGGTTGATCAGCATCAGCGCGCGGCGCGGGTCGCTGCCCATCCCGACGATGGTCGTGACGTTCTCGACGACGCCCTGGTCGCGCAGCGGCTGGATCATCGCCTCGACCCGGCGGGCGGCCGCGTCGGTATAGTCCAGGTTCGACCCCTGCGGCGCGTTCAGCATGATGCGCAGGCTGCCGCGATCCTCGTCCGGGGTCAGCTGGCGGGGCAGCGCCTGATAGACCGAGACCGACCCCGCCACGATGAAGGCGGTGCCCGCCAGGATGGCCACCGGCCGCGCGATCATCCGCGCCAGGATGCGGTCATAGCCCCGCTCCAGCCAGCCGATGACGCGGTTCACGCCGCGCGTCAGCAGGTTCGGCCGCTCCTCGCGCGGCATGACGCGCGCGGCCAGCACCGGGCTGAGCGTCAGCGCGACCAGCCCCGACACCGCCACCGCGATGGCCAGCACGATGCCGAATTCGGCGAACAGCTGGCCCAGCTCGCCCTCCATGAAGCTGACCGGCACGAAGACCGCGATCAGCACGGCGGTGGTCGCGATGACCGCGAAGCTGACCTGGCCCGCACCGTCGCGGGCGGCCTCGACGCGCGACTTGCCCATGGCGCGGTGGCGCTGGATGTTCTCCAGCACGACGATGGCGTCGTCCACCACCAGGCCGATCGCCAGGATCAGCGCGAAGAGCGTCAGGATGTTGATGGTGAAGCCCATCAGCAGCATCCCCAGCGCCGCCCCGAGCGCCGAGACCGGGATCGTCACGATCGGCACCAGCGACAGCCGCGCCGAGCCGAGGAACAGAAAGATCACCGCCATGACCAGGACGACCGCCTCGAGGAAGACCTTGACCACCTGCTCGATCGAGCTCTCGATGAAGACCGCTTCGTCGGTGGTCACGCGCAGTTCCATCCCGTCGGGCAGGGTCGGCGCGATGCGCTCCAGCTCCTCCTTGACCGCGTTGGAGATGGCGACGGTGTTCGACTGCGCCTGCGGCAGCACGCCAGGCCCCAGGGCGATCACCCCGTTCGAGCGATAGATGGTGGTGGTGGTCTCGGCCCCCTCCTCGATGCGCGCGACATCGCCGAGGCGCAGGGGCCGGCCGCCATCGTCGCGCAGCACGACCTGCGCGAACACGTCGGCGGTGGTGAAGCGCGTCTGCGCCAAGACCTGCAGCTGGCGGGACGCGGTCTCGATCTGGCCCGCGGGCAGTTCCACGTTGTTGGCCTGCAGCGCGGCGATGATGTCGCCCGAGGTGATGCCATAGGCGGCCATGCGGGTCTGGTCCAGCCAGATGCGCATGGAGGGCGCGCGCTCTCCGAAGATCTGCGCGCTGGCGACGCCGGGCAGGCGCGCCAGGCGGTCGGTGACGAAGCGGTCGGCATAGTCGGACAGTTCCAGCGGCGTCAGCGACGGGCTGGACAGCGCCAGGCGGATCACCGGGTCGCCCTCGTCGTCGTTCTTCTCGACGCTCGGGGTGTCGGCGCCGTCGGGCAGGTCGTTCAGCACCCGCTCGACCGCGGCGCGCACGTCGTTGGCGGCGCTGTCGATGTCGCGGCCCGGATCGAAGGTCAGCACCGTGCGCATCCGCCCCCGATCGGAACTGGTGCGCATCGCGGTGACGCCGCTGACCCCGGCCAGCGCACCCTCGATCACGGTGGCCAGCTGGTTGTCCACCACGTCGGGCGCGGCGCCGGTATAGTTCACGCGCACGCTGACCTCGGCCGCCTCGACCGAGGGCAGCTCGCGCACCGGCAGGCGCGTCAGCGCGACCGCGCCGATCAGCACGATCAGCAGGTTGATGACGATGGCGAAGACCGGGCGGCGCAGCGAGAAATGCGGGACGCTCATCCGTCCGCTCCGGTCACGGGGGCGGCCTTGGCGGTGCGTTCGGCGCGCAGCGTCGCGGCGACGGGGGTGCCGGGCTGCACGCGGTGCAGGTTCGACACGATGATCTGGGTGCCGGGGTCGATGCCCTCCAGCACCTCGACCAGACCGCCCTCCTCCTGCCCGGTGCGGATCTCGGCCCAGGCCGCGGCGCCGTCGCGCACGACAAGGACGCGGCTGGTGTCGCCCTCGACGCTGAGGGCGGATTCTGGCACGGCGGGACGCTCGCGTTCCGCCAGGACCAGCTCGACCTGGAGGAACATGCCTCCGGTCAGGGCGCGGTCGGGGTTGGGCATCTCGGCGCGCAGCGCGATGGAGCGCGTCGCCGCGTCAACGCGCGTGTCGATGCGGGTGATGCGCGCCTGAAACACCCGGTCGGGCCAGGCCGAGGAGCGCAGCTGCACCGCCTGCCCCGTGGCCAGCCGCGGCAGCAGCGTCTCGGGGACGGCGAAATCGACCTCGATCACCGACGGGTCGTCCAGCGTGGCGACCAGGGTGCCGCTGTCCAGCATCTGCCCCTCGACCAGGTCGGTCAGGCCGATCACACCCGAGAAGGGCGCCCGCATCTGCCGATCCTCCAGCGCCACGCGGGCGCGGTCGCGTTCGGCCTGGGCGCGCAGCTGCGCGGCCCGCGCCGTCTGGAAGGCCGCGTCCGAGGACGATCCGCTGGCGTTCAGCTGCTCCTGCCGGGCGAAGGCCGCATCGGCCTCGGCCAGGGTCGCCTCGGCGGCGGCCAGGTCGGCCTCCTCGGCGCGCGCGTCCAGCTCCAGCAGGACATCGCCCTGCCGCACCTCGGCGCCCGATTCAAAGGCGATCCGCGCGATGCGGCCGCTGGCCTCGGGCATCAGGTCGACCGCGCTGCGCGCACGGGCGGTGCCGACGGCCCGCACCGTGTCCACGAAACGCTCGATCCCCACGGCGACGGTCTCGACCGCCACGGCATCGCCGCCGCGCCCCGGCCCGCCGCCGCCACCGGCCTGCGGTTCGGGCGCGGACAGGAAACGGTCGGCCATGGTCATGCCCAGCACCCCCGCACCCACGATCACGATGGCCCCCAGGGTCGCCTTGACGATGCGCATGCGGTTCGGTTCCTTGTTCTCCCGGACGGGGCCGGGTGCAGTCGGCCGGAAATGCCGCCGGGCGGTCTGGCCCCGCGACGCTGAGGGCAGATTGCCGCTTGGCAGCGTCGGTGCAACTGATAATCCCGTGTTCGGCCGCCCCGCCCGCGAACAAAGGACGCTTCCCATGACCCTCGCCGACGACCTGATCCTAGCCGAACGGGCCGCCCACGAGGCCGGAGACCTTCTGCGGGCCCATTGGGACGACCGCGGCACGCTGGTCATCGACGCGAAACGGCAGGGCGACTTCGTGTCGCAGGCCGACCACCGGTCCGAGGCGCTGCTGCGCGGCCGCCTGCTGGACGCGCGGCCCGGAGACGGCTGGCTGGGCGAGGAGAGCGCCCCCAGCCCCGGCACGCGGCGCTGGATCGTCGATCCGCTGGACGGCACGACGAACTTCCTGCGCGGCATCGCGCATTGGGCGGTGTCGATCGCGCTGGAGGTGGACGGTCTGCTGGTCCTGGGCGTGGTCCACGACCCGCTGAAGCACGAGACCTTCAGCGCCGTCACCGGCAGCGGGCTGCGGCTGAACGGCGCGTCCGTCGTGCCGGCGGCGCCCGTGGGCTTCGATGCGGCGCTGTTCGGGACCGGGCTGCCCTTCGGCACCATGCCCCATATCGACGATCACGCCGACGACCTGGCGCGGGTGCTGCCCGGCACAGCGGGAATCCGGCGCATGGGGGCGGCGGCGCTGGACCTGGCCTATGTCGCGGCCGGGCGGCTGGACGGGTTCTGGGAACGGCGGCTGCGGCCGTGGGACATCTCGGCCGGGCTGGTCCTGGTCCGCGAAGCCGGGATGCGCGTCGAGGGCTGGACCCCCGACGAACGCCCCGAGACCCATGGCACCGTCATCACCGCCCCACCCGCGCTGTTCGACGACCTGGCCGCCCGGCTGCGCGCGCCTCAGGCCAGCCGCGCGTAAAGGTCGCCCGACCCGGCATCGGCGGGCAGCCCCGCCAGCCAGTCCCGCGCCCCCGCGGCGTCACGCCATTCGGGCCACAGGAACCCGCCCGCCTCTCCGGCGACCGGGTTGAAGCGATAGGTCCCCAGGCCCTCCAGCCGGTCGATCACCGCCAGGGTGCGGTCGCGGAAGGCGGGCAGGTATTCCACCGACAGCATCGGCACCGGCCGCGACAGCCCGGCCAGCACGTCCAGCTCGAACCCCTCGACGTCGATCTTGACGAAATCGGGCAGGCCGTGGGCCGCGATCAGCGCGTCCATCGTGGTCACGCGGACCTCCTGGCTGCGGTCCCACCGGACATGCTCGAAGCCGGGCGCCTCGGCCGCCTCAGCTGCAAAGCTGGTGCTGAGCGAGGAGACCGTCGGGTGCAGCGACGACACCACCATGCGCGCCACGGCCTCGGCCGGGCCGACGGCCTGGCGGATCAGCACGATGTCGCGCGGCAGGCTGCGGCGCAGAAAGCCCGCGAAGGGCTCCTGCGGCTCGCAGGCGACAACCCGCGCGCCCGCCGCCCGCATTGCCCGGGCACGGCTGCCGACATGGGCGCCGATGTCGAAGGCCAGCTGACCGGGGCGCAGCAGGTCGGCATAGAAGCCCCGCAACTGACGCCGCCGCATCGGGTTGTAGTAGATGGCAAGCGACCGGATCAGCCCCAGATAGGCGCGAAACTGCATTTGGGTTCCTTTTGGATCAGGGGGCCAGACTAGGGCAGGTCCCCGCCCCGCGTCTAGAAAGCCCGCGCCGGACGGCGGGGTTCCGCGGCCTTCGCGACATTCTGCCACAGCGCCGCACCGGGATCGGAACTGGCCCGTGTTTCAATGCGTTGTCCGCAATGTGACACTATCCCGAATTGGGCCGAAGGATCGAATATGCGTGTATTTCCTCCGATAACTCCCGTGTCGCTTTCGGTTTCCGCACCGACTGATCAAAATTCCAACCCCTTTGCCCTGCACAGCGCCGAGCGTGTTGCGCGCATGGTTTCGGACCTCAGGCTGGGCCTGCCGGTCGTTCTTCTGGGCGGTGCCGCCGCGACGCTGGTCCTGCCCGTCGAGACCCTGTCCGCAGACCGCTTTGCCGCGCTGTGCCATGGCGGCGAACTGGTCCTGACGGCGCGCCGCGCGGAATCGCTGCGCCTGCGCGCGCCCGAGGGTGAAGTTGCCCGCATCCCCGTTCCCGCCGGCGCGCGCCTTGACTGGGTCCAGGCGCTGGCCGATCCGTCGCGGCAGATGCCGGCCTCCGGCGCCGTGCCGCAGGCTCCGCAGCAGGTCCCAACCCTGCTGCATCGCGCGGCGATCCGGCTGGTCAAGGCGGCCGAACTGCTGCCCGCCGCGCTGGTCGTGACCGGACCCGAGGTCGTGCAGATGGCCCTGCAGAGCGGCCTCGGCGTGATGGACGCGCATGAGGTGATGGACCAGATCCTGCTGGCCCGCGATCCGCGTCCTGTTTCGGACGCGCGCGTGCCGATGCTGGCGGCCCGGAACGGGCGTCTGCACGTCTTCCGCGCCCCCGATGGCGGCCCCGAGCATTACGCGGTCGAGGTCGGCAGCCCCGACCGCAGCCAGCCCGTGCTGGTCCGCCTGCATTCGGCCTGCTTCACCGGCGACGTCTTGGGCAGCCTGAAATGCGACTGCGGCCCGCAGCTGAACGCGGCGCTGCGCGCGATGGAGGCGCATGGATCGGGGATCCTTCTGTATCTGAACCAGGAGGGTCGCGGCATCGGGCTGGCCAACAAGATGCGCGCCTACAGCCTTCAGGATCAGGGCTTCGACACGGTCGAGGCGAACCACCGCCTCGGCTTCGAGGATGACGAGCGTGATTTCCGCACCGGCGCGGCCCTGCTGCGCCAGATGGGCATCGCCCAAGTGCGCCTGATGACCAACAACCCCGCCAAGATCGCCCGTCTGGACAGCGAAGGCATCACCGTGACCGAGCGGGTGGAGCTTCAGGTCGGCCGCGGGCCGGACAACACCCGCTATCTGGACACCAAGGCCCGCAAGTCCGGACATCTGCTGGGATGACCGCGCAGGCCCTGTGGTGCGTGGATGCGGGCCGCGCCCGGATGCGCCCCGCGACGGAAGGAGAGGGAACGCCCGTCCGCGCGTTGTTCTCCGGCATCAGCCGGGGGACGGAACGGCTGGTCCTGTCGGGCAAGGTTCCCGCGGCCGAGCATGACCGCATGCGTGCCCCCTTTCAGGAGGGCGATTTCCCGTTTCCGGTGAAATACGGCTATGCCTCCGTCGGCGCCGTCCAGGACGGGCCGCTGGCGGGCCGGAGGGTCTTTGCGCTGTTTCCCCATCAGGACGCCTATCGCCTGCCCGACGACGCGCTGATCCCGCTGCCGGACGGTCTGCCCCCCGAGCGCGCGGTTCTGGCCGCGAACATGGAGACCGCGCTGAACATCCTGTGGGACAGCGGCGCAGGCGCGGGCGACCGCATCGCCGTCGTGGGCGGTGGTCTGGTGGGGCTGCTGGTCGGCTATCTGGCCGCACGCCTGCCGGGGGCGGAGGTGACGGTCGTCGACCCCCTGCCCGACCGCCGCCCCGTCGCCGAAGGTCTGGGCTGCGCCTTCGCGGCCCCGGAGGACGCGCCGGGCGACCGGGACGTGGTGATCCACACCAGCGCCACGCAGGCCGGGCTGGTCCTGGCCCTGTCGCTGGCCAGCGCGCAGGCCACCATCGCCGAGGCCAGCTGGCATGGCAGCGCCGATGTGGCCCTGCCCTTGGGTGCCGCGTTCCACAGCCGCCGCCTGCGCATCGTCAGCACGCAGGTGGGCAGCATCCCGCCCGACCGTGCGCCGCGCTGGACCTATCGCCGCCGCCTGACCAAGGCGCTGGACCTGCTCTGCGACGCGCGCTTGGACGCGCTGATCTCTGGGCAGACGGCCTTCGCCGATCTGCCCGACGCCTATCCCGGCATACTGGCCGACCCCGCCACGCTGTGCCACCGCATCATCTATTGACCCTGGAGAGACCATGTTCGCCGTCGAAGTCCGAGACCATATCATGATCGCGCATTCCTTCCCCTCGCCGACCTTTGGTCCGGCCCAGGGGGTGCATGGCGCGACCTTCACCGTCGATTGCGCCTTCTTCGCCGCGGAAATGGATGACGAGAGCCTGGTCGTCGATATCGGCCTGGCGACCGAGGCCCTGGCCGACACGCTGGCCCCGCTGCGCTACAAGAACCTTGACGACATCCCCGAGTTCAAGGGGAAGATGACCACCACCGAATTCCTGTGCAAGCATATCTTCGACCGGATGGCCGACACCGTGCGCGCCGGCCGGCTGAAGGACGGCGGCCGCGTGAAGAAGCTGCGCGTCCTGCTGCACGAGAGCCACATGGCCCGCGCCTGGTTCGAAGGGGATATCTGAGCATGGGGTTCTCGGCGGAATGGCTGAGCCTGCGCGAACCCGCCGACCGCGCGGCCCGCGACGCGACGCTGCTGGCGCGGGCCGCGCAGGTGGCCGGGCCCGAGCCTGTGGTCCTGGACCTGGGCTGCGGCACCGGCTCGACGCTGCGCACGCTTGGGGGCCACCTACCCGACACCGCCCGCTGGCATCTGGTCGACAACGACCCTGCGCTGCTGGAGCGGGCCGCGACCGAGGCCCCGGGCCGCGCCACCGTCCATACGCTGGACCTGCGCGATCTGGACGCGCTGCCGCTGGAGGGGGTGACGCTGGTCACGGCCTCGGCGCTGCTGGACCTGATGCCCGCCGACTGGATTGCCGCGCTGGCGGACCGGCTGGCCGCGTCGGGCCTGCCCTTCTATGCGGCGCTCTCCTATGACGGGATCATGCGGTGGGAGCCCGAGTTGCCCCGCGACGTGGACATCGCGGCCGCCTTCAACGACCACCAGCGCGGCGACAAGGGCCTCGGCCCCGCGCTTGGGCCGGATGCGGCCACCATGGCCGCGGGCATCTTCCGCAACGCGGGCTTTGCCGTCCACACCGGCCAGAGCCCGTGGCGCATCGGCCCCGATCAGGCCCCGCTCCACCGCGCCTTGGTCGAGGGCATCGCCCAGGCCGCGTCTGAGAAGGGCGTGGCCGTCGCCGCCGATTGGGGGCGCAGCCGCGCCGCCATGGCCGCCGACAGCCGCGTCCTGATCGGACATCACGACATGCTGGCCCTGCCCCCCGGCACGGCCTGACACCCAGAGGAGGACTGCCCATGCACGCCGTCGATGTCACCCCTCGGGTCTGGGAGCGGCTTCTGTCCGTCCGGTCAGGCCAGGCCTGCGCCTGCTGCGGGCGCTTCACACCCGGCGAACGGGCGGCGCTGGACCTCTATGCCCCGGTCGCGCGGCGCGATCTGGGGCCGGTCACCATCGCCCAGGTCGGCCAGTCGCTGGACGGGCGCGTGGCCACCGCCACGGGCGACGCGCGCGACGTGTCCGGCCCCGAGGGTCTGGCCCATCTGCACCGCCTGCGCGCACTCGTCGACGGGGTAGTCATCGGGGTCAGGACTGCGCTGCACGATCAGCCGCGCCTGACGGTGCGGCTTTGCAGCGGCCACAACCCTGCGCGCATCGTCATCGACCCGCGCGGGCGGCTGCCGGACGATGCGCTGGTCCTGAGCGCTGACGGGACGCGGCGGATCGTCGTGACCGGGGTCAGCCGCCCCCGCGCGCCGGGCATCGAGGTGCTGCGCCTGCCCGCCCCCGACGGCCGCCTGCACCCCGCCGCCGTGCTGGACGGGCTGCGCGAGATGGGCCTGGGGTCGCTGCTGATCGAGGGCGGCGGCATCACCATCACCGGCTTCCTAGAGGCGGGACTGCTGGACCGGCTTCAGGTCTCCATCGCGCCGCTGATCATCGGGTCGGGGCCGCAGGGCCTGACCAGCCTGTCGCCGGTGGACAAGCTGAAGGACGCGCTGCGCCCCGAGACGCGGGTCTTCGGTCTTGGCAGCGATATCGTCTTCGACTGCGCGATGGGCGATCTGGCGGCGCGGGCGGTGCTGCCCCTGCACGAGGCCCCGCCGCTGGTCACCGCCGCCAGCTGAAGCTGCCCTCGCCCAGGGTCGGGGCCGCGCCCGGCGCGACGGTCGGGCTGCGGGACAGGGTGATCGGCGTGCGCAGCCCGGCGATGCCCTCGGGCGCCACGACCATGCCGCGCGCCTGCACCTGCGGATCGGACAACGCCTCGGAGACGCGGTTGATCGGCCCGGCCGGCACCCCGGCCGCGGTCAGCGCCGCGATCAGGTCGGCGCGGTCATGCCCGGCGGTGGCTTCCGCCAGCGTCGCGCACAGCGCCTCGCGCCCCGCCACCCGCTGCGCATTGGTGGCCATCCTCGGGTCCTCCGCCAGCGCGGGCAGGTCCAGCGCCAGGCACAGCGCGCGGAACTGCCGGTCATTCCCGCAGGCGACGATCAGATGGCCGTCGCGGGCCGGAAAGACCTGATAGGGCACGATGTTCGGATGCGCATTACCCAACCGCGCAGGCTCCACGCCCCCCAGAAGATGGTTCGCGGCCTGATTGGCCAGCACCCCCACCGCGCAGTCGAACAGCGCCAGATCGACCTGCTGCCCCTGCCCCGACCGCGCCCGTTCCGCCAACGCCGCCTGGATGCCGATCACGCCATAGAGGCCGGTGAAAATGTCGATCCAGGCCACGCCGACCTTCTGCGGATCGCCCGCAGGATCGCCCGTCAGTTCCATGATGCCGCCCATGCCCTGGATCATGAAGTCATATCCCGGCTGGCTGGCCCGCGGCCCGGTCTGACCGAAGCCCGTGACCGAGGCATAGACCAGCCCCGGATTGCGCGCCGAGAGCGTCTCGTAATCCAGCCCGAACCGCGCCAGACCGCCCGCCTTGAAATTCTCGATCACCACATCGGCGCCGTCGATCAGCGCGCGCAGACGCGCGAGATCCTCCGCATCGTTGAAGTCGCAGGTGACGCTGGTCTTGCCGCGGTTCGTCGCGTGGAAATAGGCGGCGACCGTCTCCACCGTGCCGTCGGCGCGGGGGCGGTCGATGAAGGGCGGGCCCCATCGGCGGGTGTCGTCGCCTTCGGGGGCCTCGACCTTGATGACCTCGGCGCCCAGATCGGCCAGGGTCTGGCCGATCCAGGGACCGGCCAGGATGCGCGCCAGTTCGACGACGCGCAGACCAGAGAGCGGGCCTTCAGGCAAAGGCCTGAAGCCCCGTCTGCGCGCGGCCCAGGATCAGGGCATGGACGTCATGCGTGCCCTCATAGGTGTTCACCGTCTCCAGGTTCTGGGCGTGGCGCATGACGTGATATTCGGCCTGGATGCCGTTGCCGCCATGCATGTCCCGCGACATCCGCGCGATATCCAGCGCCTTGCCGCAATTGTTGCGCTTGATGATCGAGATCATCTCGGGCGCGAAGCGGCCCTGATCCATCAGGCGACCGACGCGCAAGGACGCCTGCAGGCCCAGGGCGATCTCGGTCTGCATGTCGGCCAGCTTCTTCTGGAACAGCTGCGTCGCGGCCAGGGGGCGGTTGAACTGCTTGCGGTCCATGCCATAGCGATGCGCGCGGAACCAGCAATCCTCGGCCGCCCCCATCACGCCCCAGCTGATGCCGTAACGCGCGCGGTTCAGACAGCCGAAGGGACCGGACATGCCGCTGACATTGGGCAGCAGCGCGTCCTCGGACACCTCGACGTTCTCCATGACGATCTCGCCGGTGATGGATGCGCGCAAGCTCAGCTTGCCGCCGATCTTCGGCGCCGACAGCCCCTTCATGCCCTTCTCCAGGACGAAACCGCGGATCTTGCCGCCATGCGCCTCGGACTTGGCCCAGACCACGAAGACATCCGCGATCGGGCTGTTCGAGATCCACATCTTGGACCCGTTCAGCACATAGCCGCCCTCGGTTTTCGTGGCGCGGGTCTTCATGCCGGCGGGGTCGGACCCGGCATCGGGTTCGGTCAGGCCGAAACAGCCGATCCATTCACCCGATGCCAGCTTGGGCAGATATTTCATCCGCTGCGCCTCGGAGCCATAGGCATGGATCGGGAACATCACCAGGCTGGACTGCACCGACATCATCGACCGGTATCCGCTGTCGATCCGCTCGACCTCGCGGGCGACCAAGCCATAGGCGACATAGCCCGCGCCTACCCCGCCATATTCCTCGGGGATGGTCACGCCCAGCAACCCGCTGGCCCCCATCTCGCGGAAGATCTCGGGGTCAGTCTGCTCGGACAGATAGGCGTCGGTGACGCGCGGGGCCAGCTTGTCGGCGGCGAAGGAGGCGGCGGTGTCGCGGATCATCCGCTCATCCTCCTCCAGCTGGTCGTCCAGCAGAAAGGGGTCCTCCCAGGCAAAGGCCGTGCCCTTGTGATCGACGGTGGTCTTGTCCAGCATGGCATCATTCCTGCATCAGGTGACTGTTGCGCACAGCCTATCCCAATGCAGGCGGCATGAAAAACGCTGTTTCCTCATGCGTTCATGCATTCTATGAATGACCCCATGCGTCAACGCCGGTTCCTGCCCAGCCTGTCCCAACTGATCGCCTTCGAGGCGGTGATGCGGCACGCCTCGGTCACCGCCGCCGCGGACGAGCTGCACCTGACCCAAAGCACCGTCAGCCGCCTGATCGCCGCGCTGGAGCGGCAGCTGGGCAAGGCGCTGTTCATCCGCGACCGCAAGCGCCTGACCCCCACCCCCGAGGCCGTGACCTATGCCGCGTCCGTCACCCAGGGGCTGGACCTGATCCAGCGCGCCAGCATGGGGCTGATCGCCAATCCGGGCGGAGGGGTGCTGTCGCTGTCGGTGCTGCCGACCTTCGCCACGCGGTGGCTGGCGCCCCGGATCGGGCAGTTCCTGGCGGACAATCCCGGCATCTCGATCAACCTCTCGACCAAGATCCAGCGCTTCAGCTTTGCCGGAGAAGCCTTTGACGCGGTGATCTTCTTCGGGCAGCCCGACTGGCCGGACGCGCATCACCTGCGGCTGTTCGACGAACGGCTGACGGCCTGCGCATCGGCTGATTTCCTGGCCCGCCACCCGATCGCCGCGCCCGCCGACATGGCCGGCCTGCCCATGCTGCAGCTGGAGACGCGGCCCTCGGGCTGGGCGGCCTGGTTCGCGGCCCAGGGCGGCACGCCGCCTGCGGTGTCGGGCATGGTGATGGACCAGTTCTCGATGATGATCCAGGCGGCCATCGCCGGGCTGGGCGTGGCGCTGCTGCCCAGCTATCTGGCCCAGCCCGAGATCGACGAGGGCCGCCTGCATCCCATCCTGCGCGCGGGCGTGCCGGGCGAGGGCGCCTATTGGCTGGCCTGGCCCGACCGGCGGCAGGACGATCCGGCCTTCGCACGCTTTCGCACCTGGATCGCCGGTCAGGTCGCGCCCTGAGGCTCAGGCAGGCTCTATCCGCATCCGCGCCCGATGCCCGCCCAGGGAGGCGAAGGCCCGCTGGCGGCAGGTCAGGATCAGCACCTGCTGATCGGCGGCGATGCGGTGCAGGGCGGTGAACATCGCCTCGATCCGCTCGTCATCGGTATGGACCAGCGCATCGTCCAGGATCACAGGCACGGCCCGACCCGCCTGCGCGAACAGCCGCGCAAAGGCCAGTCGCGTCAGGATCGCCACCTGTTCGCGCGTGCCGCCCGACAGGATGTCCAGCGGCTCGGCCTGACCGTCGCGCGTCAGCGCCTGCGGCAGCAGCGTGCCGTCGTCGATCTGCAGGCCCGCACCCGGATGCAGGATCGACAGCAGGGGCTGCAGCTCGCGCAGGACCGGGCGGAAATAGGCGTCCCGCTGACGGGTCCGCGCCTGTTCCAGCGCGTCGCGCAGCCGGGTCAGCGCGGCCACCTCCGCCTCATAGCGCGCGGCGCGGGCCTCGGTGGCGGCGCGCTGGCCGGCCAGATCCTCCAGCGTCTCCTCCAGCCCCTCCTCGGCCAGGGTGGCGATGCGGCTGTCCAGGCCCGCGCGCTCCTGCGACAGGTCGCTCTGCTCCTTGCGGGCCTGCTCGACCACGCTGGTCGCGCGGGTCAGGGCGGCGCGGGCGGTCTCCAGGTCGGGGGCGGTCTCGGCCAGACGGCGATGCGCGACCTCGGCCTCGGCCAGGCGGGCCTCCTGCGCGGGGCGCGCGTCGCTCAGCGCCGCCAGACGCGCGGCCAGCGCCTCGGGCGCGCCGGCCTGCGCCTCGGCCGCCTCCAGCGTGCGGGCGGCGGCACGACGCTCGGCCTCGGCCGCGGCGCGGGCCTCCCCGGCCTGGGCGGCGGCCTGCCCGGCCACCGTGGCGCGGGCCTGCGCCTCGGCTTCGGCCGCCTCGGCGCGGGCCAGTTCCGGCTCCAGCAGGGCGGGGTCCTCGGCCTCGGACGGGGCATTGCCCGCCTCGGCCTCGGCGCGGGCCAGGGCGTCGCGCAGCGCCTCCAGCCCCTCGGGCGCCAGGTCGGCCAGCGCCTGCGCGCCCTGCCGCAGCGCCTCGTCCAGCCGGTCGGCCCGCTGCAGCAGACCCCGCGCCGCCATCAGCTCGGCCGCACCGCAGGCGGCCAGCGCCTGATCCAGCGCCCGCCGCGCCGCCGCCATCTCCGCCGCCAGCGCCCCGCCCTGCCCCGAGCCGGGGTCAATGACCAGCGCCCCGAAGCCCGGCAGCACCAGCCGCAGCCGTTCCAGCACCGTCCGCGCGCCGGGCGGCAGCGCGGTTCCATCGGGCAGCAGCGCGGGCGGGCCGTCAGGGTCGGCCTCGATGCTGACCGCCTGCGCCTCGGCCCGCGCCACCAGGCGGTCCAGCGCGGTCTGGGCCCGCTCCGCCTCGGCCAGCGCCTTGGGCGTCACCGACAGCTGCCCCCGCTGCGCACGGTCGCCGCGCAGCCGCGCCTCGATCTCCTGCGCGCGGTCCAGCGCGCGGGCCAGATCCGCCGCCCGCTGCCGCGCGCCGCGCGCCAGACGCGCCCTCTGCGCCGCGGCCATCCGGTCGCGCAGGGCGCGCAGCGCCTGGCCCGCGGCCAGGACCGCCGCCCCCGTCTCGGCCTCGCGAGCGGCCAACAGCGCCGCCCGATCGCGGGCGGTCTCGGCCGCCGCCGTGGCCGTGGCCAGCGCCGCAGACGCCTGCGCGACGCGTTCCGACAGCTGACGGGCATCCTCCCATTCGCGCGTCGCGGCCTGCAGCGCCATCCGCGCGACCTCGCAGTCGCGCGCCGCATGGGTCAGCCGGTCGGCATGGGCCAGGGCCGCGTCATGCGCCTGCCGCACCCGATCCAGCGCGGCGGTCCGCGCGGCCACTGCATCGGGCGCCCCAAGCGCCGCCAGCGCCGACAGGACCTGCGCGCGGCGGGCCAGATCGCCGCTCAGCCGCTGCGCGCGCTCGCGCAGCGCGGTCTCCTGATCGGCCAGGGCCTTCGCCTCGTCCACGGCGCGCTTCCACTCGCCGCCCGCGCGCGGGCGCCCCGTATCGGTGGCCAGCCGCGCGATCTCGGTGCGGACCCGGTCCAGCACGGCGTCCATGCGCCGCCCCCCGGTCATCATCTCGATCTCTCCGGCGACCGAGGACAGCAGGTCGCGCCGTGCCGCCAGCCCATCCTCGCGCTGACGGCGCTGATCGGCGCCCGCCCCCTCCGGCTCCAGCCCCAGAACGCCCTGCCGCACCCAGAGGAGGCCCGACGGACCCGCCAGACCGCCCACCATCAGCCGGTCGATCCAGGCCTCGGCCTCGTCCTCCTGCGCGATCAGCCGGCCCTGGCCATCCGTCACGCTGGCCTGCGGGCGCGACAGGAACCGCTTGCGCAGCAGGAAATTGCCCCGCGGCAGTTCGATCCCGACCGCGATCTCAGGCGCGCCGCCGGCATGGGGCTGCAGCGCGCGGACCGGCGCGCGGCTGCTGCGATGGCGTTCGAAGAACAGCGCGTGCAGCGCGTCGAAGAAGGTGGACTTGCCGCTCTCGTTCGGCTCGCAGAGCACGGTCACCCCGTCGCCCAGCCCGTCCAGAACGGCGCGCTGCCCGGCAAAGCGGCGGATGTTGGTCAGCTCGATCCGGCGCAGCCTCATGCCCGGACCTCCTGCGCCAGCGCATAGAGCCGCGACAGCGCGGCGGCGGCGATGTCGCGGTCCGATTGCGCCAGACGCGGGTCCTGCGTCTCGGCCATCAGCGCCTCGGCCGCCTCGCGCAGCGCGCCCGCCCGGTCGATCAGGTCCAGATCGTCGGGCCGCGCCTCGACCTCCAGCGCGGACAGATCCGCCGCGAACCAGCCGTGATCGGGCGCGACCGCGCCCAGCGCGGCCTCCAGCGCGGCGCGTTCGGCCAGGGTCACGCGACCCCGCGCGGTCAGGCTGACCAGATGGTCGCGCGCCCGCGCGGCGGGCAGCACCCGCGCCAGCGTGGCGTCGATGTCCTCTCCGGGCAGCAGGTCCAGCTGCGGGCTCAGCCAGCGGAACCGGCCCACCGGCACGGGGCGCACCTCCGCCTCGCCCGCCAGCGTGACCAGCAGCGCGCCGGCCGGGCCGTCATGCTTGAAGCTGTCGGCCTCGGGCACGCCCGAATACCAGGTGCGCGCCCCGATGCGGCGCTGGCCGTGCCAGTCGCCCAAGGCCAGATAGTTCAGCCCCGACCGCTGCGCCCGGTCGGGCGGGATGATGCCGCTGCGCCCCTCGCCCTCGTCGAAATCGGTGACGGGACCGTGGCCCAGCCCGATGCGGCGCGCGCCTTCAGGCGTCGGGGCATCCATCGCCTGCGTCAGGTCGCGCCCGGCGCGGCGCTGCGTGCAGGGCGCGGGCAGCAGCCAGACATCGGGGGCCAGCGCGCGCGGCGCATCGTCCAGCACGGGGACCAGGTTCGCGGGGCCATCGCTGCCGATCCGGCGCCACAACTCGGATGCGGCCAGGCTGTCATGGTTGCCAGGCAGCATGATCCAGGTGATGTCGGACTCGTCCGCCATGGCGCGCAGGGCCTGGCGCAGCATCTCGGGCGCGGGGGTCTCGGCGTCGAAGCTGTCGCCGGCCAGCAGGACCACCGTCGCGCCTCCCTCGCGCGCGGCCTGCGCCAGCCCGGCGATGGCGGCGTGGCGCGCCTCGCGCAGGCGGTTGCGGATCGCTTCGGGATAGCCGCCGAAGGGCTTGCCCAGATGCAGGTCGGAGGAATGCAGGAAGCGGAATGTCATGAACGAAAGGCCCTTGCGGTGAATTCGCGGCCCCGTTCCGGAACGATCGGTCCAAGGCGCGCACGCGCCCCGATCCTGTCACGGCACCAGCGTGATCCGCAAGCGCAGCGGCTCGGCCCCCAGGTCGAAGGCGGCCTCTTCGAAGCGGGGCGCGCGCAGGCGCGGCGCCTCGACGACCGAGATGCCCCACCGCTCCGTGGGCATGCCCAAGGCGTTTGTGTCCAGGCGGCCATTGCCGTTCGCGTCATGCAGAACCGCCACGGCGTAGCGGCCCGGAGGCACCCCGTCGAACCGGCAGATGGCCTGCCCGCCCGATGGCGTCACGGCGTCATGGGCGACGCCCGCGCCCTGCGGAAAGGATGCCGCGTCCGCGTGCAGGGCGCAGGCCACGCGACCGTCATCTCCGGTCAGACCCGGCACGATGACCTCGATCCCGGTGGCTGGGGGTTCCTGCGCCCGGAGCGGGACGCTCAGCGCCAGAACCGCCATCGCACTCCACCAGGGAAATCGCCGCATGCCCGCCTCCGCCCGTCGCCGTGCAGACCGGACCATGAAACGGGACGCGGAACAAGCCGCCCCGACCGCCCAAGGCCGGCGGTTCAACCGAAGTTGAGCCGCGCGTGAGCGACGGGCGGCCGGTCAGATCTGGCCGCCTGTCAGATCTGGCGTTCGGGCAGTTCGACGACCAGGCCGTCCAGCGCCTCGGTCACCTTGAGCTGGCAGGTCAGGCGCGAGCGTTCCGGATCGGGTTTCCACGCGAAGTCCAGCATGTCCTGTTCCATCGGATCGACGGGGGGCAGCTTTTCGACCCATTCCGGCGCGACATAGACATGGCAGGTCGAACAGGCGCATGCGCCGCCGCAATCGGCGTCGATGCCGGGCACGCCATTGTCGCGCGCCCCCTCCATCACGGTCATGCCGGGGCGGACCTCGACCTCGTGGCGGGTGCCGTTGTGTTCGATATAGGTAATCTTCGCCATCTGCTCGTTCCCTTGTGGTTGACCCGAGTTAGGGGATCGGCACCGATTTGAAAAGGGGCGGCCCCGAAGGACCGCCCCCTGTCCGCGGACGGGACGCGGCGCCTACTCGGCCGGTTCGGCCTCGCCCAGGGGCAGCGCCACGAACAGCGGCTCTCCGCCGCGCCGGATCAGCATCAGGACCGACTGGCGGCCGGCCTCGCGGGCCTCGTCGATGCGGGCGGTCAGGTCGGCCAGGCTGGTCACGGCCTGCTGGTTGACATCGGTGATGATGTCACCCGCGGCCAGGCCCTTCTCGGCCGCCGGACCCTCGGCATCGACGCCGGTGATGACCAGACCAGTCGCGTCGCGCGGCCCGCCCAGCTCGGCCGCCATCTCGGGCGTCAGCACGGTGACGGACATGCCCAACACGTCGCTCTCGGTCGGCTCGTCGGGCGTCGCTTCGGTGCCGCCGCCCTGCGCCGTCTCGCGGCGGCCGAGGGTCACGTCCAGCGTCAGCTCGTCGCCATCGCGCATGATCACGACCTGCGCGGTCTCGCCCGCGGGGGCCTCGGCCACGCGGCGCACCAGCCCGCGGGTGTCCTCGACCGGGGTGCCGGCAAAGCTGGTGATCACGTCGCCGGTCTGCAGACCCGCGTCGCGGGCCGGGCCTTCGGGCACGTCGGTGACCATCGCGCCGCCCTCGACCGACAGGCCCATGGCCTCGGACATCTCGGGCGTCACGTCCTGGATCATCACGCCCAGCCAACCGCGACGGGTCTCACCGAATTCCTGAAGCTGGTCAACGACTTGCGACACGACATTCGACGCCATCGAGAAGCCGATGCCGATCGAGCCGCCGTTCGGTGACAGGATCGCCGTGTTCACGCCGATGACCTCGCCCTGCAGGTTGAACAGCGGGCCGCCGGAGTTGCCGCGGTTGATCGCCGCGTCGGTCTGCAGATAGTCGTCATAGGTGCCCGACAGCTCGCGGTTGCGCGCCGAGACGATGCCCGAGCTGGCCGAGAAGCCCTGCCCCAAAGGGTTGCCCAAGGCCAGGACCCAGTCCCCCACCCGCGCCGTGTCGCTGTCGCCGAACTGCACAAAGGGGATCGCCTCGTCGCTCTCGACCTTCAGGAGCGCCACGTCGGTGTTGGGATCGGTGCCCACCACCTCGGCGGGCAGCGTCTCGCCGGAATAGAACTCGACCTCGATCTGGTCGGCGCCCTCGATGACGTGGTTGTTGGTGACGATGAACCCGTCGGCCGAGATCACGAAGCCCGAGCCGAGCGCGTTCGAACGCTGCTGCGGGCCGGGGCGCGGCATGCCCTCGGGGCCGCCCGGACCGCCGGGCATGCCCGGAAAGCCGAACTCGCGGAACAGGTCCGAGAAGGGGCTGCCCTCGGGGAAGGCCGGCCCGCCCGTGGGCTGGGACACGACCGAGGTGGTCGTGATGTTCACGACCGCGGGCGACACCTTCTGCGCCAGATCGGCGAAGCTGCCCGGCATCACCTGCGAGGGTGCCTGGGCGGCCTGGTCCATGCCCAGGGGCTGGTTGGCGTCGGCGGCCTCCTGCGCCTCCTGCGCGACCTCGGGGGGCAGGTCGTCATTGGCGGGCTGGGTGACCTGCTGCGCGCCGGCCGCGCCCAGACCCACGGCAAGCGCCAGCGCCGAGGCGGTCAGGATGGGCCGAGGGAAAAGCGGTTTCATGCGTGATGTCCTCATCTCTCGATGGCGGCGCCCTGGCAGGGATGCCCCGCGTCGCCTCATGGATATGACTGCAATCTAGTGTCGCGTTGCAAATAAACCACGCTCTCGCGTCGTGAACTGATCGTGATTTTCGTTGCAGACCCGCTCACGGAAACGGGCGGAGGTCGCCCCCCGCCCGTGCCTGGATCAATTTGCCGGTGCCTGGGCCGGGTCCTGGGCTGGCTCCTGGGCCGGTGCCTGGGCGGGCTCATCCGCCGGAACCGGCTCCGCCGCGGGGGCGGGTTCCGACGCGGGGGCCTCGCCCTCGATCGCGGCCTCAGGGGCCACGATCTCGGATTCCTCCTGCGGCGGGGTGGCCAGGTTCTCGGGCACCGGGGTCAGCTCGATCCCGGCCGATTCGCCCAGGCGGTTGCCGTCGCGGTCGGTGACCTCGGGGGTGACCAGCGCCTCGCCCTCCTCCTGGGCGGCGGGATCGGCGTTCAGGCCAAGCCGTTCGGCCGAGGTGCCCGGCGGCACCGGGGTCGAGGCCGGGTTCGCGTTCTCGGCGCCATCGCTCGACAGATAGGTGAAGAACTCGCTGTCGGGCTGCATCACCATCGAGCTGTTCCCCCCCTGCAGCGCCCGCTGATACGAGGTCAGCGACCGGGTGAAGGCGAAGAATTCGGGGTCGCGGCCATAGGCGTCGGCATAGATCGCGTTGCGCTGCGCGTCGGCCTCGCCTCGGATGATCTCGGACCGGCGGGTCGCCTCCGAGGTCAGCTCGACCACGGTGCGGTCGGCGGCCGCGCGGACGCGCTGCGCGGCCTCGTTGCCGCGCGCGACCTCGTCGGCGGCCTCGCGGGCGCGCTCGGCCCGCATCCGGGCATAGGTCGCGTTCAGGTTCTGCTCGGGCAGGTCGGTGCGGGTCAGGCGCACGTCGATGATCTCGATGCCCAGGCCCTGCGAATTGGCGCGCGCCTCGTCGCGGATCTGGTTCATCAGGTTCGTCCGGTCATCCGACAGGACCGAGGTCGAGGGCACCGTGCCCAGGATGTCGCGGATCGCGTTGATGACGATCGGCTCCAGCCGCTGCTGCGCGCCCTGCACGCCCTGGATGCCCACCGCCTGCCGGAAGCGCACCGGATCGGTGATGCGCCAGCGCGCGAAGGCATCGACCACCAGGCGGCGGTCGTCCAGGGGCGTGACCTCCAGCGGGCTGGTCGGCAGCCCCAGGATGCGCCCGTCATAGCGCACGACATTGTCGATGAAGGGCAGCTTGAAGTTCAGGCCCGGCGTGTCCTGCACGTCCACGACCCGACCCAGACGCAGCACCAGCGCCTTCTCCCGCTCATCCACGATGAACAGCGAGGATGCGGCCAGCACGGCCACGACCACGAGGCCCGGAACGGCCAGCGCCGTCAGGATGTTCTTGCGCGCGGCCATCAGTTCGTCCCTCCGCCGGTCATGGTGGTCCCTGCGGCGCCGGTCTGGCCGCCGCCCTGCGGCTGCTGCGCTGTGGGCTGTGCCGCGCCGGCCTGCGGGGTCGCGCCCTGCTGTCCGGTGCCGCGCAGCTGGTCCAGCGGCAGATAGGGGACGACCCCCGATCCGCCCTCGCCGCCGATGCCCTCGCCGATGATGATCTTGTTCACGCGGCCCAGAACCTGCTCCATCGTCTCCAGATACATCCGGCGGCGGGTCACGTCGGGGGCGTTCACGTATTCCTCGTAGATCGAGTTGAAGCGCGCGGCCTCACCGGCGGCGGTGTTCACCGCCTCGGCGCGATAGGCCTCGGCCTGCTCCAGGATTTGCGCGGCCTGACCGCGGGCGGCGGCCAGTTCGCGGTTGGCATAGGCGTCGGCCTCGCTCTGCAGGCGGTCGCGCTCCTGCTGGGCGGCCTGCACCTCGCGGAAGGCGTCGATGACCTCCTCGGGCGGGTCGGCGCGGTCCAGGTTGACGCGGATCACGTTGATGCCCGACTGATAGCTGTCCAACGTGCTCTGGATCGCGGCCTGCAGGTCGGTGCCGATCACGCCGCGGTCGCGGTTCAGGATCGGGGCCAGCTCGCTCCTCGCGATGATGTCGCGCATCGCGGCCTCCGAGACGGCGCGGATCGTGTCGGCCGGATCGGCCAGGTTGAACAGGTACATCTGCGGATCGCGGATGTTCCAGACGACCTGGTATTCCATGTTCACGATGTTCTGGTCGCGCGTCAGCATCAGGCCGCTGTCCATCGGTCCGGCCTGGCCGGTGCCGATCTCGGTCACGCGTTCGTTGGTGACGGGCACGACCTCGGCGGTGACGAAGGGCCAGGGGGCGAAGTTCAGACCCTCGGTGCCCACGGCGACGGCGCGGCCGAACAGGAACTCGACCGACTGCTCGTTGGTCTGCACGCGGTAGAAGCTGGCGAAGGCCCAGAGACCCACCGCCGCCAGACCCGCGATCATCAGCGTCGAGCGGTTCAGCCCGAAATTCGGCCCGAGCGGCGGCCGACCGCCCGTTCCCGGCCCGCCCGGACCGCCGCGCCCGCCCATCAGGACGCGCAGGCGTTCCTGGCCCTTCTTCATCAGATCCTCGATCTCGGGGCGCTGCGGATCGCCGTTCGGACGGCGCGGGCCGCCGGGGGGCGGCTGCTCTCCCCAGGGGCGACCGGCAGGCTTCTTGTCACGATCCCCGTCATCCCGGCCGCCGTTTCCGCCGCCGCCTCCGCCCCAGGGGCCCTGATTTGCCATCCGCTCGACCTTCTTTCGTAAGAATTTCCGTTGGTTGAAAACTGGCGCGCGGGGCCGAAATGTCAACCCTGCACCCCCGCGATTGGCGCGACCCAAGGCCGCGCCCACGGCATTGTCAGACGGCCGGGCCGTCGTGGCGCCGCGCGGGTTGGCGCATGGTCACCAGCTCCTCGGCGGCGGTCGGGTGGACGGCCACGGTCGCGTCGAACTGCGCCTTGGTCGCGCCCATGGTGATGGCGATGGCGGCCAGCTGGATCATCTCGCCCGCCTCGGGACCGAAGATGTGGCAGCCCAGCACGCGGTCGTCGGCCGGATCGACCAGCAGCTTCATCATCACCTTGGCGTCGCTGCCCGCGAACATCGACCGCATCGGCCGGAAGGTCGTGGCAAAGACATCGACCGGGCCGCGCGCGCGGGCCTCCTCCTCGGTCAGGCCGATACTGGCCAGCTCGTGCGGGCGCAGATAGACGGCGCTGGCGACCAGCCCATGATCGACCGTCCGGGGGCGCGCGCCGAAGACCGTGTCGGCAAAGGCATGTCCCTCGCGGATCGCGACCGGGGTCAGGTTCACGCGGTCGGTCACGTCGCCCACCGCAAAGATCGACGGCACGCAGGTCTGCGACCATTCGTCGACCTCGATCGCGCCGTTGGGCCTCACGCGGACCTCGGTCGTCTCGAGGCCCAGGCCTTTGGTATAGGGATCGCGCCCGGTCGCCATCAGCACCGCGTCGAAGCGGTCCTCGGACCCGTCGTCGAAGCGCACGCGGATGCCGTCGCCGTCCCGTTCCAACGCCGCAGGCGTCAGGCCCAGGCGCAGATCGACCCCCACCGCGCCCAGCTGCAGCGTCGCCAGGTCGCGCGCCTCGCGGTCGAAACCGCGCAGCACCGCGTCGCCGCGATAGGCCTGCACCGTGTCCACGCCCAGCCCCGCCAGGATGGTGGCGAATTCGCAGGCGATGAAGCCCCCGCCCACCAGCAGCACCCGCCCCGGCAGGCGCTCCATCAGGAACAGGTCGTCCGACACCATCGCCAGCTCCTCTCCGGGGATGCCGATGGGGGCGGGGCGGCCGCCGGTCGCGATCAGGATGTGGCGCGCGGTCTTGGTGGTGCCATCGGCCAGCCGGACCCGGTGATGGCCGTCCAGCATGGCGCGCTGGTCGTGGATCTCGACGCCCGCGCGGGTCAGGCCGGCGCGATAGATTAGCTCCAGCCGGGTCAGCTCGGCATCCAGCTTCTCGCGGAACACCTCCCAGTCGAAGGCGCCGGCCTGCGCGTCGCACCAGCCGTATCCGCGCATCTCGTCGGCCATCAGCCCGGCCTGCGAGGCGAAGATCATCAGCTTCTTGGGCACGCAGCCGCGGATGACGCAGGTGCCGCCCATGCGGCTCTCCTCGGCAAGGCCCACCTTGGCGCCATGCTCTCCGGCCGCGATCCGGGCCGCGCGGACGCCGCCCGAACCGCCGCCGATGACGAACAGGTCATAGTCGAACTCCACGTCAGTCCCCTTCCTGCGCCAGCATGTCGGCATCGATGTCGTCGCGCGCCAGCTCGACCACGCTGCCATCCTCGCGGCCGATGATGGCCAGGTCGCACATGCCCAGGAACAGCCCATGCTCGACCACGCCCGGAATGCCCGACAGGGCGCGGGCCAGCGCGGCGGGGTCGGGGATCTGCTCCAGGTGCAGGTCCAGGATCAGATTGCCCTCATCGGTGATGACGGGGTCGCTGCCCTTCAGGCGCTGCAGCACGTCGCGCTCGCCCAGATCCAGCGCCGCCAGCGCGCGGCGGATCAGGGTGCGGGTGGTCTCGAAGCCGAATTCCAGCACCTCGACCGGCAGGGGAAAGGCGCCCAGCACCTCGACCACCTTGGCGGGATCGGCGATCACCACCATGCGGTCGCTGGCGGCGGCCACGATCTTCTCGCGCAGATGCGCGGCGCCGCCGCCCTTGATCAGGTGCAGATGCGGATCGACTTCGTCGGCGCCGTCGATGGTCATGTCCAGCCAGCCGATGCCGTCCAAGCTCTCGATGCGCAGGCCCAGGCTCTCGGCCAACTCGGCGGTGGCCTTCGACGTCGCCGCGCAGCGCAGCGACAGCCCCTCGGCCGCGACGCGCTCGGCCAGCACGCGCACCATGACGCTGGCGGTCGAGCCGGTGCCCAGGCCCAGCCTCATGCCGTCCTCGACCAGCGCGACCGCGGCCTTGGCGGCGGCCAGCTTGGCCGGATCGACCTGCGGTGATTGCGACATGATGATGTTCCCCTGACTGTCCGTTCGCCCGCTTATAGGCCATGCGGCGGCCAAGGGCGAGAGGGGCCTCAGCCGCGCCCCGTCCCCTCGGGCAGGATCACGGTGAAGCGGCTGCCCTGCCCCACCCGGCTCTCGATCCGCAGCCGACCGCGATGGCGGTTGACGATGTGCTTGACGATGGCCAGCCCCAGCCCGGTGCCCCCCTGCGCGCGCGAGCGGTGCGTGTCCACGCGGTAGAAGCGCTCGGTCAGGCGGGGCAGGTGCTGCTCCTCGATGCCCTCGCCGCGATCCTCGATGGCCACCGCCCAGGCCGGACCGCGCAGCAGCGGCTCATGCGGGATGCGCGTCAGCGTGACGCGCAGCACGCCGCCCGACCCGCCGTATTTCAGCGCGTTCTCGATCAGGTTCTGGAACACCTGCGTCAGCTGGTCGCCGTCGCCCCGCAGGCGCAGATCGACCTCCAGCCCCTCGGTTGCGACGGTGACGCCCGCCGCCTCGGCGCGCGGGGCCAGCATGGCCAGCGTGCCGCGCAGCAGCCCCGGCAGATCGACCCGCCCCGACGGGCGCGTGCGCTCCTCGGCCTGCACCCGGCTCAGCGACAGCAGTTCGCTGATCAGGCGGTTCATGCGCCCCGCCTCGCGCTCCATGATGTCCAGGAAGCGGTCGCGTGCGCGGGCGTCGTCGCGGGCCGGGCCGCGCAGCGTCTCGATGAAGCCGGTCAGCGCGGTCAGCGGCGTCTTCAGCTCGTGGCTGACATTGGCCACGAAGTCGCGACGCATCTGCTCGGCCTCCTCGGCCACGCTGCGGTCCAGGACGGCGATGGTCGCGCCGCGGCCCAGGGGCGCGGGCAAGGGCGCCACGGTCACCTCGGCCAGGATCTCGCGCCCGTCGGCCGCGCAGGTCGCGCGCAGCGTCGCCACCCCGTCGGGCGGTTGGGGCAGCGCCGGATCGGGCGCGGGGGCGGGCGTGCCCTCGGGGTCCAGCACCCAGTCCACGGCCTGCACGATGGCCGGATGGCGCAGCACGGTGACGAAGGGACGCCCCGCCAGGTCGGGACCGAACAGCGCCAGCGCCAGCGGGTTCGCGGCGATCACGCGGGCGGCGCGGTCCACCGCCAGCATCGGCACCGGGATGCCATCCAGAAACCCCTCGACCCGGCGCTGGCCCGCGCTCATCGGCTCAGCCTGCCGCGGGGGCAAGGCCCGCCCGGAACCGCGCCGCATTGGCCCGGTATCGCGCGGCCGAGGCGCGCAGACCCTCCCGCGCCTCATCGTCCAGCTGCCGCACCACGCGGCCCGGCGCGCCCATGACCAGCGCGCCGTCGGGGATCACCTTGCCCTCCGGGATCAGCGCCCCCGCCCCGATCAGCGCGCCCGCGCCGATCACCGCGCCGTTCAGCACCGTGGCCCCCATGCCGATCAGCGCCCCGTCCCCGATCCGGCAGCCATGCAGGATCGCGCGGTGGCCGATGGTGCAATCCGCGCCGATGATCAGCGGATGGCCCGGATCGGTATGCAGCACGCAGAGGTCCTGGACGTTGCTGCCCTGCCCCACCGCGATCATCTCGGTATCGCCGCGCAGCACCGCCCCGAACCAGACCGAGACCCCGGCCGCCAGCGTCACGCGCCCCATCAGCCGCGCGTCGGGCGCGACCCAAGCCTGGGGGTCGATCTGCGGGGCGATGCCGTCCAGCGCCCAGATCACGCCGTCTCCTCCGCCATCAGCGCGCGGACGAAGCCGCCCAGGCCCGCCTGCCGGTCCCGGCGCAGGCGTTCGGCGGTCAGGATGGCGCGCATCGCGGCCTCGGTCCGGTCCAGGTCGTCATTGACCAGGACGTAGTCGTATTCGGCCCAGTGGCTGATCTCGGACCGGCTCTTCTGCATGCGGCCGGCGATGACCGCGTCGCTGTCCTGCCCGCGCCCGCGCAGGCGCCGCTCCAGCTCCGGCAGCGAGGGGGGCAGCACGAAGATCGACACGACATGCGCGCCAAGGGCCGATGCCCGGATCTGCTGGCCGCCCTGCCAATCCACGTCGAACAGCGTGTCGCGCCCGGCCAGCATGGCCTGTTCGACCGGCCCGCGCGGGCTGCCGTAGAGATTGCCGAAGACCTCGGCATGTTCCAGCATCTGCCCCTCGGCGACCATGCGCAGGAAGGCCTCGCGGGTGGTGAAGTGATAGTCGACCCCGTCCACCTCTCCGGGCCGCGGCGCGCGGGTGGTGGCCGAGACCGAGAAGCGCAGGCTGCCGTCCCACTCCATCAGCCGCCGGGCCAGCGTCGATTTTCCGGCCCCGGAGGGCGAGGACAGAATGACCATCAGGCCCGTGCGGTCGATCATCAAGGCGGCGTTCCCGGCATTGTGCGTCATGCCCTCGGGGATGCAACGCCGGGCCGCCTTGGTCAAGACCCGCGCAACCCGCGCATCTTAACCATCCGTTCATAAATTCACTGTCCGAATGCCCCGTTCAGGCGTTAGGATGGGGCATGCGAACAGAGTGACCGGCCCTGGCCGGATGATGGTGAAAGGTTGACCGTGTCGGACCGGACTGACGGATCAGACATCCCCCCGATGTCGACGCCCCGCGAGGATCGGGACCGCGTCGTGCAGCTGCGCGATTACGAGGCCTGCAAGCCCGATCGCATCCTGCGAGAGATGCGTGAATACTGGGACGGGCTGCGTCGCGGGCGCGCCATTCCGGCCCGCTCGGACGTGGACCCGCGCGGCATCGCGCGCACGCTGGACTACGCCTTCATCCTGGAGCGCATCGCGCCCGGCGCGGGGCGGATGCGTCTGGCGGGGCGGCACCTGATCGACCTGATGGGCATGGAGGTGCGCGGCATGCCGATCTGCGCCTTCCTGAACACCAGCTCGCGCGGGCGGTTCTCGGACGTGCTGGAGAGCGTGTTCAAGGCCCCGCAGATCGCGCGGCTGACGCTGAACGGCAAGGCCGATTACGCCCGCCCGCAGCTGTCGGCGCAGATGCTGCTGCTGCCGCTGCGATCGGACCTTGGGGACGTGACGCGCGCCCTGGGCTGCCTGGTGGCCGAGGGCGACACCGGCATCGCGCCGCGCCGCTTCGACATCGTGACCGACGAGGTCATGCCGATCATCGACGGGGGCACGACGCTGGCGCCCTCGCCCTCGGCCATCGGCTTTGCCGAGGGCATGGCCGAGTTCGGGCCGCGCGGCAGGCCCGCCCCCACCCCGCCGCGCCCGGCAACCCCGCATCGCGGCTTTTCCCAAGCCGAGACGCCCGAGGAACGCCGGGCGCTGTTCCGGGTGATCCAGCCGCTGTCGGACCCGGAGGCCTAGCCCAGCAGGCCGGGCGTCCAGCGATACTGCGCCGCCCGCGCCGGGCCGTCGCGGCCCAGGGTCGGCAGGTCGGCATCCTCCAGACGGCGAAAGCCGAGGTTCTTCAGGATCTTGCGCGACGGCGCGTTGTCCAGGAACACGTCCGCCAGCATCTGCGGCGGATCGAACCGCGCGACCAGTTCGGCAAAGACCGCCGCGACCATCTCCTGTCCCAGCCCCTGCCCGGCATGGTCCGGGTCCAGGAAATAGCTGATCCGCGGCACCGGCCCCTCCAGCAGCGCGACCGATCCGATCGCCCGCCCGTCGCGCCGCACCGCCAGCCGCATCGCGGCCTGCGACAGCAGGGGCGCGACCTCCTGCGGCGTCATGTCGGGGCGATAGCGTTGCAGCATCCGCGCCACGTTGGGTCGCGTGACGATGGCATGCAGCGCGGGCAGGTCCGACGGGGCCATGGGTTCGATGCGCAGGCGCGGCGTGTCCAGCGCGATGGCGTGGCGGCGGTGGAAGGTGGCGCGGTCCAGGACCAGCCGGTCGGCCTCGACCTCGGCCCCCAGGGGGCGCGAGGTCAGGACGGCCCGGCCCTGCGGCACGAAGCCCAGCCGGTCCAGCAGCCGGGCCGAGCGGTGGTTGCCCAGCAGGCAATGCGCCTGCACCGTCTCGGCCCCCGACCGGAACAGGCGCGACAGGGCCAGAACGCCCGCGCGCCGGCCGATGCCCTGCCCCTGCCGGTCGGGCGCGATCCAGATGCCGAACTGCCGGCCCGCCTCGACCATGCCGACCAGGCGGCCGCCCTGCCGGATCGCGTGCTCCTCCAGCCGCGCGACGGCGATGAAGTCGCGCGCATCCTGCGGCCCGTAGGGCCAGGGCAGCGTGGTCAGCCAGCGCACGACCTCCCAATCCGCCAGCGCCGCCGCCATGTCCTCGGCATCCTCGGGCCAGGGTCGCGTCAGCAGGACGGGCGGGGGCGTCATCTCAGCCGACCGGGACGACCTTGACCGCGCCGCCCTTGGCCGACAGCGCGATCTCGCCGCCCGCCAGGCGCAGCGCGTCGCGGCCGAAGACATCGGCGCGCCAGCCCTGCAGCGCGGGCAGGTCGCGGCTGCCGGTGGCGATCGCGTCCAGCTCCGAAGACGAGGCGATCAGCTTGGGCGCGACGCCCGCCGCATCGGCCTTGGCCTTGAGCAGCACGCGCAGCAGGTCCGACAGGGCGGCATTGCCGGGCTTGCCCGGCTCCTCTCCCTTGGGCTGGGGCAGGTCCTTCGATTCCATGCCCGCCTTGACCGCGGCCAGGATGCCGTTGGCGATGTCGCCCTTGCGCGCCTCGCGCAGGAGCAGGCGCGACTTGCCCAGATCGGCCTCGGTCAGCGGCTTGGTCGAGGCCAGCTCGATCATCGCGTCGTCCTTGTAGACGCGCGAGCGGGGGATGTCGCGCTCCTGCGCATAGGCCTCGCGGAACCGCGCCAGCTCGCGCAGGATGGCCAGGAAGCGCGGCGAATTGGTGCGGGTGCGCACCTTCAGCCAGGCCTCCTCGGGGCGGGTGATATAGGTCTCCGGGTCCTCCAGGACCGCGATCTCCTCGGCCAGCCAGGCCTCGCGGCCGGTCTTCCTCAGCTCGGCCGACAGAAATTCGTAGATCACCCGCAGATGGGTCACGTCGGCCAGCGCATAGGCCGCCTGCGCATCCGACAGCGGCCGGCGCGACCAGTCGGTGAAGCGCGACGACTTGTCCAGGTCGGCCCGCGCGATCTTGCGCACCAGCGTCTCGTAGCCGACCTGCTCTCCGAAGCCGCAGACCATGGCCGCGACCTGGGTGTCGAACAGCGGCACCGGGAACAGCTGCGCGTCGTGATAGAAGATCTCCAGGTCCTGGCGGGCGGCGTGGAACACCTTGACCGTCGGCTCGTGGCGGAACAGGTCGTAGAGCGGCTCCAGCGACAGGCCCTCGGCCAGCGGATCGACCAGCACGGCATCGCCGCCGGAGGTCTTCGCGGTCGATGCCGGCGGGATCGCCAGCTGGATCAGGCACAGCTTGGACCAGTAGGTCCGCTCGCGCAGGAACTCGGTGTCGACGGTGACGTAGGGGGCCTGTTTGGCCGCCTCGCAGAAGCGGGCCAGGTCCTCGGTGCGGGTGATGATGGTGATGTCGTGGCTCATGCGCTCTTTCAGGTCGGGCGGTTCGTCCGCCAAGCCATCAGCATTACGCCCCGCGGCGCGGCTTGGAAAGACCTGACGCCGCGACCCCGCGCCTCAGCGGGGACCGTCATCCTCCGGTCGCGCGCGCAGCGCCTCGGCCACGCCCGGCTCGCAGCGGGTGTTCGGGGCCATGGGCACCCCGGTGCGGAAGGCCGCCCGGCCGATCAGATGCGCCGCGACCGGCGCGGTCATCAGCAGGAACAGGATCGCGGCCAGCGCGCGGGCGATCACCGTCGTCTCGGCAAAGGCCACGGCCACCGCGACCAGGATCAGCCCGGACCCCAGGGTGCCCGCCTTGGTCGAGGCATGCATCCGCGTCAGCAGGTCCGGCAGGCGCAGCACGCCCATGCCCGCGGCAAAGCAGAACACGCCCCCCGCGACGACCAGCGCGGCGATGATGATGTCGGTGATCATGTCAGCTCCTCGGCCTTGAGCAGGATGCGGCGCTCCAGATAGCGGGCCAGGCACACGGTGGCCAGAAAGCCCACCAGCGCCAGGACCACGGCGACGTCCAGAAAGCCCGCGCTGGCCGATTGCAGCGCCGCCAGCCCCCCGAAGGAGACCAGCTGCACCGTCATCAGGTCCAGCGCGACGATGCGGTCGGCGAGCGACGGCCCGCGCACCAGCCGGATGGCCGCCAGGATCACCCCCAGGATGACCAGGACGAAGCCCAGAAGGATGGCATAGGACAGGATCATGGCTCTACTCCGTCGCCTCGCGGATCCAGACCTCGAAGCGGTCGCGCACCTGCGCGCGGATGGCGTCGGGGTCCTCGCCGAACATGGCGTGCACATACAGCGTCTTGCGGTCTTCCGAGACGTCCAGCGTCAGCGTGCCGGGCGTCAGGGTGATGAAGTTGGCCAGCAGCGTGATCTGCAGGTCGGTGGTCATGGTGATGGGCACCGCGACCAGCGCGGGCTGCGAGGACTGGCCCGGCGTCAGCACGTCGCGCACCACCGGGATGGCGCTGACGACCAGCTCGTAGACGAACATCACCGCCAGGCGCGCGCCGCAATACAGCCGGCGGAAGTAATGTCCGGTCTTGGGAAACAGCGGCCGGACCATCCACATCGCGCCCATGCCGACCAGAAATCCGGTGATCATCCCGCCGATGGTCAGCCCGCCCGTCAGGGCCATCCAGGCGAAGGCCAGAACGACGTTGATCGCGAACATGTTCATGGCCGCACCCCCAGCACGGTTTCGACATAGTCGGTCGGGTCCAGCAGCTGCCCCGCCGCCCGTTCGGCGAACTGCATGAAGGGTTCGGGATAGAGGCCGATCACGCAGGTCAGCACAGCCAGCCCGATGATCGGCCCCATCAACGCCACCCGGTCGAAGGCCGGCAGGTCCGACAGCCGCGGCTTGATCCCGTCGGGATGGGCCGGCCAGAAGGCCGCACCCCAGATCTTGGTCATCGAGAAGATCGTCAGGAGGCCCACCGCCAGCGACACGCCCGCCACCAGCCACATCTGAAGGTCCAGCGCGGCCTTGACCACGACGTATTTCGCCCAGAAGCCCGACAGCGGCGGAAAGCCCGCCAGCGAGAAGGCCGGGATCAGGAACAGGAAGGCCAGCAGCGGCGCATGGGCGTAAAGCCCGCCAAGCCGCGCCAGGTCCGTCGATCCGCCGATGCGCTTGGCCACGCCGGCGACGAAGAACAGGTTGGCCTTCACGATGATGTGGTGGACCAGATAGAAGACCGCGCCGACCAGCCCCAGGGGCGTATAGAGCGCCAGGCCCAGGATCATGTAGCCGATCTGGCTGATGATGTGGAAGGACAGGATGCGCCGGAAGTCGTTCATCGCGGCCGCGCCCAGGACGCCCGTCACCATGGTGAACACCGCCAGCCACAGCAGGATCGTGTGCGTGAAGGCCACGTCCTGATCGAAGATCAGCGTGAAGGCCCGGATCAGCGCATAGACGCCCACCTTGGTCAGCAGGCCCGCGAAGATCGCCGACACCGCGACGGGCGGCGTATGATAGGAGGCGGGCAGCCAGAAGAACAGCGGGAACAGCGCCGCCTTGACCCCGAAGGCCACCATGAACATCACCGCGACCGTGGTCAGCAGGCCGGTGTTCTGGACCTCGCGCACGGCCAGGTGCAGGTCGGCCATGTTCAGCGTGCCGGTCATGCCATAGAGCAGCCCCGTCCCCGCCAGGAACATCACGGTCGAGACCAGGTTCAGCAGGACATACTTGATCCCGCCGTCCAGCTGCTCGCGGCTGGCGCCCAGCACCAGCAGGCCGAAGCTGGAGATCAGCATGACCTCAAACCAGACATAGAGGTTGAACAGGTCCCCCGTCACGAAGGCCCCGCAGACCCCCATCAGCAGCGTGTGCAGCAGGGCGTGAAAGCCCAGCCGCTCCAGCCGGGGCGAGATCTCGGACAGGGCATAGACGACGGTGGCAAGCCCGGTGATGGCGGTGATGACGACCATCACCCCGCCCAGCAGGTCCGCGACGAGCGTGATGCCGAAGGGCGCGGGCCAGTTCGACATCTGCGCCGCGACCACGCCCCGCTCCAGCACCTGCGCCATCAGCGCGATGCTGGCCACCAAGAGCGCGACCATCCCCGCGACCGAGATCCAGCGCCCGGCGGGCGTGGTGCGGAACAGGTAGGACAGCACCGCCGTCAGCAGCGGAATGAGGATCGGATAGACCAGGAGCCAGCTCATTTCCCGGCCTCCTTGCCCGCGTCGGCGGGTTCGGCGACGCGCATCTCGTCGCTGTTGACGGTGCCGAGCGACATGTAGGTGCGATAGACCAGCGCCAGCGTGAAGGCCATCAGGCCGAAGCCGATCACGATCGCCGTCAGCACCAGCGCCTGCGGCAGCGCGTTGGCCACGACCCCGGCGGGCGCATAGTCGCCCGGCTCGATCAGCGGGGGCGCGCCCGGCGTCAGGCGGCCGCTGGCGAAGATGGTCAGGTTGACCGCGTTCGACAGCAGCACCAGCCCGAACAGAAAGCGCAGCACGTTGCGGTCCAGCATCAGATAGACGGCGGTCGCGACCAGGATCCCCACCGACAGGGCAAGCAGCAGCTCCATCGTCAGACCTCCTGTTCCAGGGCAAAGACCAGGGTCAGGATTCCGCCGAATACGGCCATGTAGACTCCGATATCGAAAACCAGCACGGTGGACAGTGGCACATAGCTGTCGCCGTCGCGGAACAGGAACAGCCATTGTCCGGTGAAGAAGGGCTGGCCCGCGAAGGCCGCGCCGATGCCGCCCAGGGCCGCGACGCCCAGGCCCGCCATCGCCAGGTTCGACGGGTCGATGCGCAGCGCGCGGCGCGCCTCGTCCACGGTCGTGGCGATAGTGTAGAGGATGAAGGCCGTGGCCCCGATCAGCCCGCCGATGAAGCCGCCGCCGGGCAGGTTGTGGCCGCGCAGCAGGGCATAGACCGAAAAGACGATCAGCAGCGCGGCCAGCAGGCGCGTGGTCGTGGTCAGGATCAGCGACTGCATCTCAGCTCTCCTCCTTGTCGCGGCGGGGGGCGCCGCGCAGCAGGGCGAAGGCGGCGATGGCGGCCATGGCGACCACGGTGATCTCTCCGAACGTGTCCAGCGCGCGGAAATCGACCAGGATCACGTTGACGATGTTGCGGCCATGCGCCTCGGGATAGGAGGTTGCCTCGAAATAGGTGGTCAGGCGGCGGTCGAAGTCGGTGGCCATCACCGACATCAGCAGCGCGCCCGTCACGCTGCCCACCCCGGCCGCGATCAGCGCATGGCCCTTGCGGAACGCGGTCTTCGAGCGGCGCGGCAGATAGGGCAGGCGCAGCATCGCCAGCGCGATCAGCACCACGACCAGCACCTCGACCAGCAGCTGCGTGATGGCGACGTCCGGGGCGCTGAACATGATGAACATCAGCGATACGCCGATGCCGGTGATGCCCATGCCCGTCACCGCCGTCATTCGGCTGTGCGTCCACACGGTCAGCAGCGCGCCCGTCACGATCAGCGCCAGCACCGCCCATTGGACGGGATGCACGCCGCCCTCGGCCGGGACCGGCACGCCCTTGAAGGCGCCGCGCAGCAGATAGGTGCCGCCGACCAGCACCACAAAGGCGCCGAAGGTCACCGCCATGTAGCGCTGCAGCGAACCGGTCTGGATCAGCGCGGTCTGCCAGGCGGCGAAGGCCTTGAACCCGTCCAGAAGCCGGTCCCAGCCCGCGTCGAAGTCGATCGGGTTGCGGGCCTCGAAGGCGGCCAGGCGGGCGCGCAGGGGCTGATGCACCCGGTAGACCAGCCAGCCCGCCGCAAAGGTCAGCAGCGACAGGATCAGCGCCATGTTGACCCCGCCCCAGAGATAGAGATGCACCTCGCGCACCTCGCCGAAGACCGCATGCGTCGCGGGGCCGACCAGGTAATGGCCCAGGACACCCGGCAGCAGGCCGAAGACCAGCGACAGCGCGCCCAAGACCAGCGGACCGACCAGCATCGGCCAAGGGCCTTCATGCGGGGTCCTGGGCGTGTCCTTCAGCGGGCCGCGGAACGGGCGCAGCGCGACGATGCCGCCCACCGCGAACATCAGGACCGACGCGGCGAAGATCATCCCCGTGACCCAGAGCGCGGCGAATCCCTCCAGCCCCAGCCCGGCCTTGTACATGAATTCCTTGCCGATGAAGCCGATCATCGGCGGGATGCCCGCCATGCTGATCGCGGCCAGCGCCGCGGCCAGCCCGGTCAGCGGCATGGCCTTGGAGAGGCCCCCCAGCACGCCTGCCTCGCGCGTGCCGGTGGCGTGGTCCACGATGCCGATCATCAGGAACAGCGCCGCCTTGTAGAGCGAATGCACCACCAGGAACAGCATCGCCGCCATGATCGCGTAATGCGTGCCCGCGCCGATGAACATGGTCAGCGTGCCAAGCGCCATCAGCGTCGTATAGGCCAGCACCTGCTTGATGTCGCTCTGCCGCATCGCCATGACCGAGGCGAAGACCGCCGTCACGCCCCCGAACAGGATCAGCGTCCAGAACCACGCATCCGTCCCACCCAGAGCGGGGTTCATGCGCGCCATCAGGAAGACGCCCGCCTTCACCATGGTGGCGGAATGCAGATAGGCCGAGACGGGCGTGGGCGCCGCCATGGCGTTGGGCAGCCAGAAATGGAACGGCACCTGCGCCGATTTGGTGAAGGCCCCCGCCAGGAACAGCAGCATGATGGCCAGATACCAGGGATGGGCGCGCAGCATCTCGCCCTGGGTCAGGATCTGGGACAGCTGGAACGTGCCCGCGACGGTGCCCAGCACGATGATGCCCGCCAGCAGGATCAGCCCGCCCGTGCCCGTGACCAGCAGCGCCTGAAGCGCGGACCGCCGCGACTTGGCGCTGTCGGCGTTGAAGCCGATCAGCAGGTAGGATGCGATGGTCGTGATCTCCCAGAACACGAACAGCATGATCAGGTTGTCGGCCGTGACCAGGCCCAGCATGCCGACCATGAACATCAGCAGATAGCTGACAAAGCGCGGATAATCCGGGTGATCGCCCAGATAGCGGGCCGAATACAGCGTCACCGCCGCACCGATCCCGGTGATCAACAGCGCAAACGTCAGGCTGAGCCCGTCCATCAGCACGCTGAGGCTGACGTCCAGCGACGGCACCCAGGGAATGCCCAGAACCTGCGGCCCTTGGACGACCTGCGGCAGCCAGCCCAGCAGGTACACGAACAGCACCGTCGGCAGCGCGATCGAGATCCAGCCCGCAGGCCCGCCCATCACGCGTTCAACCGGTCGATAATCGTCAGCCATGTCTCGAACCCTTGTCGCGGCATGCAATGGCCCAAGGGCTTAGCACCCTTCATCGGCGGAAAACAGTCGCGGCGGGCATGCCGATCCGCCCGTCAGGGCGGTGAAGCCGCACCGGGTGGCGCGGGGGACGCGCGCGCCCTGTAAATAGGTATGCCCGTTTCGGCACCTGCGCCGCGCAACGCCCAAAGGAGTGCAGATCGCGACAAATTGGCACAGGCTCCTTGGATGCAAAAAACTGCATGTCATGCAGGTCTTGGCGGCGCTTCCACGTGCCATTCGAGCGGGTTTTGCGGCATCCGTGCTTGTGCGCGGGCGCGCCTTGGGCTTGTGTGGCGCGCAAGGACGGTCGGCCTTGGGCCCGCGTGATTCGCGGTCGCCGCCGGGCGTCGCTCAAGGATCACGGACACCACGCCACAGACAGGGGGATATCCCATGCAGTTCACCCAGACCCGCCCCGCAGGCCACGGCCTGACCGCCCGTATCGGCCTGACGCTGGCCGCCGCGGCCCTGATCGCGCTTGGCGCCAAGGTGCAGGTGCCGTTCTGGCCCGTGCCGATGACCCTGCAGACGCTGGCCGTGCTGGTCATCGCGGCGGGCCTGGGGCCGCGCATGGGGCTGGCGGCGATGGGCGCCTACATGGCCGCGGGCCTGGCCGGGCTGCCGGTCTTTGCCGGTTCGCCCGAGCGTGGGCTGGGCCTGGCCTATCTGGCCGGTCCGACGACGGGCTTCCTGATCGGCATGGCGCTGGCCATGGTCGTGACCGGCTGGCTGGCCGCGCGCGGCGGGATGGCTGCGCGCGCCGTGGCGATGCTGGCGGGCACAGTCGCGATCTATGTGCCGGGCCTGATCTGGCTGTCGGCCTTCGTGCCGGCCGACCGGCTGCTGGCGGTGGGCGTCGCCCCCTTCCTGCTGGGCGACATCGTCAAGATCGCCGTCGGCACGCTGGCGCTGCAGCTGCTGTCGCGCCGCGGCTGAGGCCGCAGGGCGCGCGCGCGTGATGGGCGCGACCGTTCCCGACGCCCTCGCCCTGCGCATCAGGTCCAGCTTCGACAGCCAGGGCCTGATGCGCCACCTTGGCGCGCGGATCGACGCGATCCGCCCCGGCACGGTGGTCCTGCACCTGCCCTTCCGCCCAGAGCTGACCCAGCAGATGGGCTATTTCCACGCCGGGGCCACGTCGGCCCTGGCGGATTCGGCGGGCGGCTATGCCGCGATGACGCTGTTCGATCCGACCGACGACGTGCTGACGACAGAGTTCAAGCTGAACCTGCTGAACCCCGCGCAGGGCGAGCGCCTGGAGGCCACCGGCCGGGTGATCAAGTCGGGCCGCACGCTGAGCATCTGCCAGCTGGACGTCCATGCCCTGCGCGACGGCGCGCGCCACCATGTCGCGACCGGGCTGCAGACGCTGATGCGGGTCCGCATGCGTGGGCCGACCCCGTGACTCTGCCGGACCGCTAGCGTAAACATCCCCCGAAACCGGAACGGAGGCGAGGAAAAGACATGGCCAAGGCGCAGATCGGGCTGATCGGATTGGGGACGATGGGGGCGGCGCTGGCGCTGAACATCGCCGAGAAGGGCTTTCCCATCGCGGTCTGGAACCGCACGACCGAGGTGACGCGCCGCTTTGCGCAGGGCGCCGGGCCGCTGGCGGGCAACGTCGTGCCGACCGAGAGCCTGGAGGACCTGATCGCCGCCATCGAGGCGCCGCGCGCCATCATCCTGATGGTCCCCGCAGGAGAGGCCGTTGACGCGCAGCTGGACGCGCTGGCGCCGCTGCTTGGCCCCGATGACCTGGTTATCGACGCGGGCAATGCCGATTTCCACGACACCAACCGCCGCGCGGCGGCCGGGCTGCCCTTCCGCTTTCTGGGCATGGGCGTGTCCGGGGGCGAGGAGGGTGCGCGCCACGGTCCCGCCATCATGGGCGGCGGCGATGCGGCGGATTGGGACCGCGTCGCCCCAGTGATGACCGCGATCGCCGCCAAGGCGGAGGACGGCACCCCCTGCGCCGCGCGCATGGGCGACGCAGGCGCGGGCCATTTCGTCAAGATGGTCCATAACGGCATCGAATATGCCGACATGCAGATGATCGCCGAAGTCTATGGCCTGATGCGCGACGGCATGGGCCTCGAGGCGCCCGCCATCTCCGAGGTCTTCGCCCGCTGGAACGAGGGGACGCTCTCCTCCTACCTGATCGAGATCTCGGCCAAGGTCACCGCGGCGCGCGACCCCCATACCGGCGCGGCCATGCCCGACGTGATCCTGGACCGCGCGGGCCAGAAGGGCACCGGCCGCTGGACCGCGATCGAGGCGCAGCACCTCTCCGCGCCCATCCCGGTGATCGAGGCCGCCGTCATGGCGCGCAACGTCAGCGCCCGCCTGGAGGAGCGTCAGGCCGGCGAGGCCCGCTTCGGCGCCGCCCCCGCCCCGGTCGCGCTGGAGGCGGACGATCTGGAGCAGGCGCTGATCGCGGGCAAGATCCTGTGCTATGCGCAGGGCTTCACGATGATCGCGGGCGCGTCGGACCGCTTCGGCTGGACGCTGGACCTGCCCGGCATCGCGCGGGTCTGGCGGGCGGGCTGCATCATCCGTTCGGCCATGCTGAACGACATGGCCGAGGCGCTGGCCGACGATCCGTCGCGCAACCTGATCATGGCGCCCTTCTTCGCCGACCTGATCGAGACCGCCCTGCCCGCGCTGCGCCGCGTCGTCAGCCAGGGCATCGGCGCGGGTCATGCCCTGCCGGCGCTGGCCTCCGGGCTGATGTGGTTCGACATGATGCGCACCGCGCGCGGCACCGCGAACCTGGTCCAGGCGCAGCGCGACTTCTTCGGCGCGCATGGCTTCGACCGGCTGGACGGCCGGGACGACCACCACGGCCCCTGGGCCATGCAGGGCTGAGACGCCTCAGCGCGGGGCGTCGATCTCTCCCAGTGTCAGCACCGGAGAGGCGTCGATGCCCTGAGCATTCAGCATCGCCGCGACCCGCTCCAGCGATGCAACCAGCTGCGACTGCTCCCAGTCCTGCAGGGCGTGAAAGCCGCTGACGAACTGCTGCTGCAGCGCATCGGGGGCCTGGCGCAGCGCCTCCGTCCCGGCCCTGGTCAGGATCACGTGCATCTGCCGCCGGTCGGCGCTGGAACGCCGCCGTTCGGTCAGGCCGCGCCGGTCCAGCTGATCGACCAGCGCCGTCACCGTGGCCTGGCTGACGCCCATGCGCGTGGCCAGCGCCGTGGGCGTGGCCTGGCGGCCCTCCTGCCCCGACAGGATCTGCAGGACGCGCAGCTTGGCCGGGGTCAGTCCGGCGGCCTGGGCCAGGTCGCGTTCGTACTGCTCGGTCGCGCGTAGGATGCGGCGCAGCGCGATCAGCGCGGCATCGACGCGGAAGGGGGCTGGGTTCTGTGTCATGACCCGCTTGTGCCATCGCGGCCCGGCGGGGGGCAATGGCCGCGACCCGCGAAGGCGCTGACAATCGGTTGAGCGTCTTGCGGCGCGGCGCGCGCTGTCCTATATCTGGGATGTCCCGAGCGATCGGGACTATGGACATAAACGCGCTCGTAATAAGCGGATCGGACCCGGGGGCGGTACCCGGCGACTCCACCAACCACCCCTCATTGGGGGCGAATGGGGTCGAAACAGGATCGACGAACGTCTAAAGGGGTTATGCTTTGTCTCGGTGAGCCACCACCGTTATCGGTGCAAAACGTACAGTTGCCAATGACAACCGTGCTCCGGTCGCGCTGGCTGCGTAAGCAGTCCGCAAGATCGAAACCTAAGCCCTTGCGCCTAGCAGCGTAAGGCGGGGCCCGCAGGAGCCTGGCAACAGAATCCTGCACCTCATCCCCACCGCGGCATGTGAACTTTTCCGTTCGGGCTTCAGGCTTCCTTAATCGCTGCGTTCTATGCTGGCCAAGGTCCGCCCGAGCCATGCGAAAGGATAAGCGGTGATCACCCACGACACGAACGCCTCGATCGAGATCGCGGCACGCCTCGACTTCCTTGGCCTGGACGACCCGACCCGCGCCCGCCTGAAGGCCCTCGCCCCGCAGATTGAGGCCAGCGTCGGCCCCGCCTTGGGTGCGTTCTACGACAAGGTCGCGGCGACCCCGGTCCTGCGCGGCTTCTTCGCCGACAAAAGCCATACCGACCGCGCCCGGGCCAGCCAGGCCGCGCATTGGTCACGGATCGTCTCGGCCGATTACGGACAGGATTACGGTCAATCCGTGCGCCGGATCGGCGCCGTGCATGCCCGCATCGGACTGGAGCCGCGCTGGTACATCGGCGGCTATGGCCTGGTCCTGGACCAGGTGATCCGCGACATGGTGCAGGATCGTCGCACGCTGCGCACCGCGGGGCGCGAGCGTCTGGCGGCCGACATCTCGGCGCTGATCCGCGCCGCGCTGCTGGATATCGACCTCTCGATCTCGACCTATCTGGACCAGGTCGACCAGCGCCGCCAGGAGGTCGAGCGTGCCCAGCAGCAGGCCTTCGACGCGCTCTCGACGGCGCTGTCGCGGCTGGCCGAGGGCGACCTGACCGCGCGGCTGGACCCCGAGCTCTCGGCCCGCACGCGCTTCAACGAGACGATCGAGCAGCTGGCCTCGATCATCGGATCGGTGCGCCATTCGGCCGGCCAGATCGGCAACGGAACCGGAGAGATCGCCGCGGCCTCCGACGACCTGGCGCGCCGCACCGAGCAGCAGGCGGCCAGCCTGGAGGAGACGGCCGCCGCGCTCAACGAGATGACCGACGCCGTGCGCGACAGCGCCGAGCGCAGCCGCAAGGCCGAAGCGATGGCCGCGCGCGCCCGCGAGGTCGCGGCCCACGGCACGCAGATCATGGACCAGACCCGCAGCGCCATGGACGAGGTCTCGGCCAGTGCAGGCGAGATGGGCCAGATCATCGGCGTGATCAGCGAGATCGCCTTCCAGACGAACCTGCTGGCGCTGAACGCCGGGGTCGAGGCGGCCCGGGCGGGCGATGCCGGCCGGGGCTTTGCGGTGGTCGCGGCCGAGGTGCGCGCCCTCGCGCAGCGTTCGGCCGAGGCGGTTCGCACGATCCAGTCGCTGATCGACCGCAGCGTCCAGCAGACGACGCATGGGGTCTCCCTGGTCGGCGCGACGCATCAGGCGCTGGCCGACATCGTCGCCGTCTTCAGCGAGATCGAGGGGATCGTCATCGAGATGGCGGCCACCGCCCAACGTCAGTCGCTGAGCATCTCCGAGATCAACAGCGCCGTGCGCTATCTGGACGACGTGACCCAGCAGAACGCCGCGATGGTCGAACAGGCGAATGCGACCAGCTCCCTGCTGGACGCCGAGGTGCGCGACCTGACAAAGATGGTCAGCAGCTTCACTCTCGCCGCCGACAGCCCCGTGCAAAGACTGAGCTTCCGGCAGGCCAGCTGAACGCCAACCTCGGTGACCTCGCCGCAATCCTTTATCCAGCGTGAGCGCGCCTGCGGGTTTGAGTTTGGGCGGGTTAAGCGATGGTGTGTGGCGCGGAGCTTTGCGGGTTGGGCAGCGTCAGGCCCCGGTGCGGGGTGAAGGTCCGGACGAACGCGGCAGGCGTCTGCCAGCCGATCCTGCGGGGCCTGATCCGGGAGATCCGGATGGTGCCTGATGCGGCTGCGCCGGGCGGTCACTATGTGGAGCTGGTGGGCGAGCTTGCCGGGATCCTTGGCATTGCGGAGGGCTCTGCGGGTGGCGGTTGTCCGGACATGCGAAAGCCCTCGCGTTTGGCGAGGGCTGGTCTTGGATCGCAGTCGGAAAGTCTGGTTGCGGGGGTAGGATTTGAACCTACGACCTTCAGGTTATGAGCCGATCAGAAGGGAAAATCAGAAACTGAACGATTTCATAGCCTTACGCGACAACTATTTGATTTCTGAAGATTTCCATTCCGTCATTCGACCGGATCAAGCGACATCGGGCGGCACAACACGCGCGAAAACTGCAGCCAAGGGTTGAGGTGGCGTTGAGGTAGACGATTTTCTCCAGCATCGCAAATCCGCAAGCAAAAGGAGGCCCACGCTTTGCCAGCAAGAAAAGGCTCCCTGAGAGGATGACTCACATTGCCAACGGTCGTCTTTAATGTAGTCGCCCTGAAGCAGGGGCGCGTAGCCTGTTTTCGAGTACCCTGATCGGGCTGAAACCGAAATTTCAAACCCACATGCCGCTCCCTCAACTCTAAAGCTTCACGCGTTTCAGCCGCAGCGCATTCGCGATGACCGAGACCGAGGACAGCGACATGGCCGCCGCCGCGATCATCGGCGATAGCAGCAGGCCAAAGACCGGATAGAGCATCCCTGCCGCCACCGGGATCCCGGCTGCGTTATAGATGAAAGCAAAGAACAGATTCTGTCGGATGTTGCGCATGGTGGCCACGGCAAGCTTGCGGGCGCGGACAAGGCCGGTCAGATCGCCGCCCAGCAGGGTCAGCCCGGCGCTTTCGACCGCCACATCGGCGCCGGTGCCCATGGCGATACCGACATCCGCCGCCGCAAGTGCGGGCGCGTCGTTCACACCGTCGCCGGCCATGGCGACCTTGTCCCCCTTGCCGCGCAGCCCGTCGATCAGATCCTTCTTGCCCTCGGGCAGCATTCCGGCGCGGACCTCGTCGATGCCCAGTCTTGATGCCACGGCCTGCGCCGTGCGTTCATTGTCGCCGGTTGCCATGATCACCTTGATGCCCAGATCGTGCAGGTCACGTATTGCCGCCTCGGCGGTGGGCTTGATCGGGTCGGCCACGGCGACCAGACCGGCCAGCCCGCCATCCAGCGCCACGAACATCGCCGTCTTGCCCTCGCCGCGCAGACGGTCGGCGGTGTCCTCTCCGGTGTCGCAGTCGATGCCAAGCGAGGTCATCAGCGCGTTATTGCCAAGCGCCACATCGCGGCCATCGACCTTGCCGATCACACCCTTGCCAGTGACGGCCTCGAACTCCTCGCCATTGCCAAGGCTCAGCCCGCGCGCCTTCGCACCCTCGACGATCGCCTCGGCCAGCGGGTGTTCGGATGCGCGTTCCAGTGCGGCGGCTGCGGCCAGCAACTCATCCTCGGACACGTCGCCGAAGCTGGTCACATCGGTCAGCGCGGGCTTGCCTTCGGTCAGCGTACCGGTCTTGTCGACGATCAGCGTATCCACATCGGCCATCAGTTCCAGTGCCTCGGCATTCTTGACCAGTACGCCGGCCTGCGCGCCGCGCCCCGCCGCCGTGGTGATGGAAATCGGCGTCGCCAGCCCAAGCGCACAGGGACAAGCGATGATCAGCACCGAAACCGCCGAGGCAATGGCGAAGACATAGGACGGGCTGGGGCCAAAGATCAGCCAGACGATAAAGGCCAGAACAGCGATCACCACGACCGCAGGCACGAAGATCGCGGACACCCGGTCGGCCACCCCCTGAATCGGCGCTTTGGAGCGTCGCGCGCCGGCCACCATCTGGACGACCTGCGACAGCACCGTATCGGCGCCAACATCGGTGGCGCGGATCGCCAGCGTGCCGTTCTTGTTGATCGTGCCGCCGGTCACGCGGTCGCCCTGCACCTTCTCGACCGGCACCGGCTCGCCCGTGATCATGCTTTCATCGACGGAAGAACGGCCCTCGACCACCTCGCCATCGACCGGCATGCTGTCGCCCGGCCGCACCCGCAACATGTCGCCCGCCATGATGTTTTCCAGCGGCGCATCATAATCGCTGCCATCAGGCAGGATGCGCCGCGCGGTCTTGGGTGCCAGATCCATCAGTGCCCGGATCGCATCGCCGGTGCGTTCGCGCGCGCGCAACTCAAGCACCTGCCCGACAAAGACCAGGGCGACGATCACCACCGCAGCCTCGTAATAGGTGCCGACCATGCCGCCCATTCGGTATTCCTCGGGAAAGATGCCCGGCAGGAAGGTGGCGAAGAGCGAATAGAGATAGGCCGCGCCGACCCCCAGCGAGATCAGCGTCCACATGTTCGGTGAGCGGTTTTTGAAGGAATCCAACCCGCGCTGAAAGAAGGGACGCGCCGCCCAGAGCACGATGGGCGTGGCCAGCAGGAACTCCAGCCAGATGGCGGTGCGGTGCCCGATCCAGTCGCGGACCGGAATGCCCACCATCTCGCCCATCGTCAGGATCAACAACGGCACCGCAGCGGCCACGCTGACCCACAGCCTGCGGGTGAAATCGGTCAGTTCATGGCTGGGTTCATCCGAGGGAATCATCGGCTCCAAGGCCATGCCGCAGATCGGGCAGGCGCCGGGTTCGTCGCGGACGATCTCGGGATGCATCGGGCAGGTCCATTGCGTGCCCGCCGGGGCGGTTTTTTCGACCTTGGCCGCCGCGCCCGAGGCGTAGAACCACGGATCGCCGTCGAATTTCGACTGGCACCCGTCCGAGCAGAAATAGAAGGTCTGTCCCTCATAGTCGCGGTGCCGGGCCTCGGGCTTTATCTTCACCTGCATCCCGCAAACCGGATCGATGGCCTTGCCAGAATCAGCCTGTGCCTGTGCGCCACCGTGTGTCCCGTGATCGTGATGCCCATGCGAATGATCGTGCTTGTGGTCCATGACTCTCTCCCGGCAGATACCTATAGGGGGTATATCAGACTTGCTCTATACCCCTTTAGGGTATAGCACAAGCCGCAGATGTTGAAGTTCGGAGCCCTCCTTGGCGCATGACAAGCAGAACCGAGACGCGATCCTGAAGCGGCTTTCCCGCCTGAACGGTCAGGTGCAGGGCGTCTCGCGCATGGTCGAGGATGGGCGCTATTGCGTCGACATCCTGAACCAGACCGCCGCCATCCGGTCTGCCCTGCGCGGCGTCGAACGCTTGCTGATCGAGGATCACGCCCGAAGCTGCATGGAAGACGCGATCCAATCCGGCGATCAGGACCGTCAGCGGGTGATGTTCCGCGAGGTCGTCGAACTGATGGAAAAGGTGCGCGACTGATGCGGTTCCTGCTGTCGGCACTGCTTGCCGTCATGCTGGCGGTGACGATGCCACTGGCCCTGACCGGCGCCGCCTCGGCGGAGGCATCGTCGATGGCCTCGATGGCCGAAACATCCGCGTCGCCAGTCGCGCATGAATGCTGCACCACGCAGCCGGATTCTCCACATGGCGACTGTGCGGCCTGTGCCGCCATCGGCAATGCCGAAATCACGCCCAACGCGGCCCGCTTGCCACGCCGAATCCGACACTTTCCCCCGCTGCAAGATATGAAATCCGCCAGGCCGCGCTTGCCGCGGCCCCCTCCGCGATCCGCTGCTCTCTGACGCCAAATGGCCCGAGGGGCCACAAGCCGATCAACTGCGCCATGACAGGGATGAATGACCCTACGGCGCGCAACATCCTGAAGGACATCAGATATGAGCAATCATCACTTCTCGCGTCGCGGGGCGATCCTTGCGGTCGCGGCGATACTGTCGACAGCCTCCACCCTTGCCTTTGCCGCCATCGGTTCGGACGAAAAGCCGAACCTGCTGAGTGTCACCAAGGACCCCGGCTGCGGCTGCTGCGGCGCTTGGGCCGATCTGGCCATCGAGGCGGGGTTCGAGGTGGAGATCACTGAGGCCAGCGACTATGTCGGCATGAAGCGCGACGCCGCTGTGCCCGAAAACCTGTGGTCCTGCCACACGACCCGGATCAGCGGCTATATCGTCGAGGGCCATGTGCCCTTCGCGGCCATAAGGCAGCTTCTGGAACAGCGCCCCGACATTAACGGGATCGCCGTGCCGGGGATGCCCGCCGGCTCGCCGGGCATGGGCGGCGGGGTCGAGGCCACCGCCGAGGTCATCGCCTGGGGTGGCATTGCCGGCGACGGACGCGCCTTCCCGCTGGACGGGTAACAGATGACGCGCAACGCACTCATCCTCATCGCGGCGGTCGGTCTGGCCGCTGCGATCCTGATCCTCTGGCGCGGCAGCGCGGCGACGGAGGCAGCCGTGCAGGATCAGGCCGTGATCGCGCTTGGCCAGCGGCTCTACGCTGAAAACTGCGCCAGTTGCCACGGCGCCGATCTGGAGGGTCAGCCGGACTGGCAGACCCCGCTGGCAAATGGCCGCTATCCGGCCCCCCCGCATGACGAGACCGGCCACACATGGCATCACGCCGACGCGCTTCTGGAACAGATCGTCCGTAACGGCACCGCCGCCGTGGTCGGCGATGGGTATGAAAGCGACATGCCCGGTTTCGGCGATGTCATGGGTGACGCCGAAATCGGCGCCATTCTGACCTATATCAAATCCACTTGGCCCGAACGGGAGCGCGCAATCCAGAGCCGAATTACCAAAGACAGCGCGCCGTGACACCCCGGCGCGACACCACCCACCGACCCAAGGAGTTTCCCATGCAGAATAGAACCGCCGTCATCGCCCTGACGCTGTTCGTCCTTGCCGGGTGCACGGCGCAAACGACCGGCACCGCCGTCGAGGAGGCCTCGCCCTATCCAATCCCGAACGAGGTCGTCGCCATCGCCGGCTCCAATCAGGACCTGACCACGGCCCGGCTGGACCCGGCGGATGACTGCTATTGGTATTACCACGCCGGGCCGGTCGAAACGACGCTGGTGCCGCTGCGCGCCGCGAATGGCAACCATATCTGCAACGCGCGTACGTCCTGACGCCCGGCCTCGCCAGAGGGCGACCGTTCAGCTGATGGCCGTCACGCTGCCCACCGGCGAATAGAGATAGGCGGTCGCGCCGATCTGGACGCGTGGATAGAGTCCGTTGATATGGGCCATGACCATGCGGACGCAGCCGGAACTGGCGCGGCTGCCGATCGAGGTCGGAAACGGCGTGCCGTGAATGCGCAGATAGGTGTCGCGCTCGCCGAGATAGAGATAAAGCGCCCGTGACCCGAGCGCATTCCGGGGACCGGGCTCCATGCCGTTTTCATACTGCGCATAGACCTCGGGTTCGCGCTCGATCATGTTCCTTGTCGGGGTCCAGTGCGGCCATTCGGCCTTGCGCTTTATTGTATAGGTCCCCGGCTCGTAAAGATCGCCCCGGCCGATGGCCACGCCGTAACGCATCGCCGTGCCGCCCTCTTCGATGTGGTAGAGGTATCGGGCCACGGCATCGACATGGATATCGCCCGGCACCAGACCGTCATTCGCGACAATCCGCTGCGGCAGGAAACGCTGGTGCAGGCCCCAAGGATTGGGGCCGCCGGCTTCCACCTCGGCATCCCAGGCGGCCTTCTGCGCCGCGTCGGGCCAGGTCGAGGCCATAAGCGGGCTGGCGGCGGAGGCCGCGAACAGCGCCGTCGTCGTTCGGATGAAATGTCTGCGTGTCAGCATGTGATTGCTCCTCGTAATGGTTGTACCTTCAGATGAATGCGGCAAGCGCAGCGGGATCCGCGATTGCCGAACCGTATCGCATCAGCGCCCATCGACCTCGGGCGTCGCCGCTGGCCCGCCTTCCAGATCGGCGATCAGCGCCTTCATCTCCGCGATTTCCAGCGTCTGGGCCTCGATGATGCTGTCCGCCAGCGCCCGCACGCGAGGATCCGAGATATCCGCGCGGGTGGATGTCAGGATCGCAATCGAGTGATGCGGAATCATCGCCTTCATCCAGGCGGTATCATCGACCGTTGCCTGACTGCGAACCAGAAACAGGCCGAGGGCAAAGGCCAGAATTGAAAGGCCTGCGACGGTCATATTGGCGCGCTGGTTGCGATACATCCCAAGCATGAAGGCCAGCATGATCAGCGCCATGGCGCCGCCCATGTAAAGCGCCATCCACATCCGGGTCTGGCTGAAAAAGACATGATCCATCGCCCAGGTGTTCAGATACATCAGCCCGAACATGATCACCGTCGAGGTAGCGATCATCGCCGCAAAACGGCCATAGCTTCCGCCGCTCTGGCTTCCGTGGCTATTGTGTCGATCAGAATTATCCAAAGCGTTGTCCTTTCGTGAAATGCTTCAATTGCCACGCGAGGCCGCAACCAGTTCGGCCAGTTCCGTTGATGAAATGGCGCCAAAGCGCGAATCCGATCCGGCGATGAAGGTGGGTGTGCCGACAAGCCCCATCGCCTCGGCCAGCGCATTGGACTGCTGGATATGTTGGGCAATCTCCGGGCCGTCCATATCGCGCTGCAACTGCTGAGTGTCTAAACCCATGGATCGCGCAACACGCAGGACGCTGGCCCTTTCGGCCCGGGGTTTCTGACTCATCAAGGCGCGATGAAAGTCGGCGTAGCGGCCCTGCTTGCGCGACGCCAGCGCCGCGCGGGCCGCGAAAACCGAACCCTCGCCAAAGACCGGCCATTCCCGCATCACCATCCGCAAGCCGGGATCGGCTCCTAACACGGCATCCACCACTGGCATCATCGCACGGCAGAACTGGCAGTTATAGTCGAAGAACTCGATCAGAGTCGCATCGCCGTCAGGATTGCCGAAGATCGGCGCATTCGCGTCATGTTCAAGCTGCCTGCGGAATTCGGGTGGAAGCGAATGACCAGCCCAAGATAGGCGCGGTGCGATGGCCATCGCCGAGGCGGTAAGGGCCAGGGTCAGGATCATGCGTCGCTGAAACATCATGTCACTCCCGTCACGCCGAGACAGCGAACGTCGTCATCATGCCGCTGGCAAGATGCGGCATGTGGTGACAATGCAGCATCCATTCCGCCGCCTTGCCCGCATCCAGCGCCACCGTGACCATCGACATGGGCGGCACATAGACCGTGTCGCGCAATGCACCGGAAAACCGTCTGCCATTGATCGCGACAACTTGGAAATGATGGCCATGCAGATGCATGGGATGGCCCATCATCGACATGTTGTGGAACATGATCTCGACCCGCTGGCCTGTTTTGGCCGTAACCGGAATCCGATCCTCGAACACGCGGTCGTTGATGGTCCAGCGATAGGGCTGCATCTGCCCGCCCAGCATCACCATGGGTGATGCATCGGCAACTCGTTCCGTCAGCGGAGCAACGGCCCGCAAGGCGGCTTCCTGTGCAAGGTCGATATCGAATGCAGGTGCGGCCTCGTCTGCCATTCCAAGCATGACCGGCACCTTGGCGCCAGCGGTCGCAAGGATAAGGCCGGTGCGCTCCTGCGCGCCTTCGCGCAGAGCAAGGATCGGCCATGCGCCGCCTCCGGTGGGCAGGTCAAGCTCGATATCCAGGCGCTGCCCCATGGCCAGACCAAAGCGCGTTCCTGGCAAGGGCTGCACCGGCTGGCCATCCACCGCAACAAGCCGACCCGGAACCTCGCCGCTGTCGAGCCAGAATACCGTGGCCGCAGCCCCGTTGATGACCCGCAGCAGGACCCGGCCACCCTTTTCTACCCGCACAACTTCCGGGTCGCTCAAGGTGCGGTCATTCACCAGATAGGCATCGAAATCGAAGTCGTTCAGATCCATCTGCATCCCGGTCATGCCGGGCATGGACATGCCGCTCATTTCCGACATCACATTCATGGCCATGCCGCCCCCCATGTCATGACCGGCATGGGGATCGGCTGGTTGCGACATTTCGGCTTCGGCGGCCTCGTCATGCCCCTTTCCCGAGCGGATTTCGTCCAGCACCTCTTCCGGCGGGCGGAAGGAAAAGTCATGCAGGAACATGGTGACCTCTTGCCGATCAGCTCGCAGATCCTCGGGGCGGCGGACGATCAGGGGTGCGGCCAGCAACTGCATCTCCTGAATGGGCACATGGCTGTGCATCCAGTGCGTGCCTGCTGCGGCCTCAAAATCATAGGCACGCGTCTCTCTTGGCTGCAGCAGCGGCATCGGCATATCGGGAACGCCGTCCTGTGCGTTCGGCGGGATCTGTCCATGCCAATGAATGATCGTCGGCTCGGCCAGATCATTGGTCAGATCCAGCAAGAAACGCTGGCCGGGGTCCAGTGTCAGCCCGGGCGTTCCGTTGCCGTTGATCAGCCCGAAAACCGTGGCGGCGCGGCCATCGATGTCAAGCGTGCGCGTCGTTGCCTGCAATGCCAGCGCGGCTGGCTGCGCAAAGCCCGTGCGCGGGACGGCAAAAGCTGCGGCCATGGCAGCGGATGCGGTCAGAAAGCCGCGGCGATTCAGCGTGCATGTCATATGAGTAATCCATCAAACCCCGTGGGGCGAACAATGTTCGGCACCTTGAACAGGTGCGGCAAATCAGGTGTTCAGATGGATTTCGGAGGGCGGTATCCGGGGCCGACCAGACGGCCCTCACGTGTCACCGCTATAGAGTGCCATTTCAGCGAATGCTCGGTCTCAACAGGCGCAAGTTGCGCGGCAGCAAGCCAGAGCGTAGGTGTGCCGACACATACAATCGCACAGGCATCGGTCATATCGTGCCGAGAAGGCTCTCCCGAATAACCGTGCTCATGCCCGGCTGTGTCGCCGGGATGGCTGATCGAAGCGACAACTTGATCGGTCGGCAGTCCGGCTGGGCCAGCACTTTGCCCATGCTGCGTCGCGCCCGCCAACACGAGCAGGACAACAAGCAGAGAACATATCGCGCGGCACATCATGTGGTTGAGTTGGAACCTATGAAACTAGGGCCTGTTGACGTTCACCGCAGCCGAATGATGGTTGCAGCGATGGCGACGAAGGCTGAGAAGCTGCTGTCTGTCTTGCAGCACCGCATGGCGATCCCTCTGTATTCCTTCAGTTTCCCGAAGAAGTTCTCGATCAGGTGACGCCACTTGTAGGTGTCGCGGTCGAACTCCGCCGGGAAGCGGCGGTTGGACTTTGGCGGGATTACTGCCTCGATCCCCTTCTCGGTTAGGGCGTCTCGCACCCAATCGGCATCAAACGCCCTGTCGGCGAGGAACTGGCCGCAGGTCAACCCTTCGAGCAGCGCTGCTGTTCCACGCAGATCGTGAGCCTGCCCCGGCAGCAGACGGAAATCGATCAGGTTGCCGAGTGCGTCGGCCAGGGCCATGATCTTGGTCGTCACGCCGCCGCGCGAGCGTCCGATGGCCTGGCTCTGAGTCCCCCTTTTGCGCCCTGTCCATGGCGGTGGACCTTGACGATAGTGCCGTCGATCATGGCGTATTCGAAGTCGGTGTCTTCGGCCAAGGCTCTGAATATCCTGTAGAAAGCATCCGCCTTAACCCATCTGCGGAACCGCTTGAACACCGAGTTCCATTTACCGAACTCCTCAGGCAGGTCACGCCACGGACAGCCCGTCCGGGCGATCCACAGCACCGCCTCGACGAAGAGCCGAGGGTCAGGGCCCGTGCGACCGGGATCACATTCCCGGCCAAGGCAGTGCGGGCCGATGAGCGCCCATTGCGGATCGGTCAAGGTCATGCGGATCAAGGTCACCTCCATTTGGCAACCTTGAATCACTTCGCGCTCAATATGGGAATCCTTAAACGTCAACAGACCCTAGGGAGGGCGATCTGCATCTTGGGCCTGCTTGGGGAAGAGAAGGGTCACAAGCTCTTTCAGCTTGACCTTGTCGAGGGACGATCCCGCGTCCCAGCCGTCCGTGCCGGTATAAGTAATTGGGTGGGTATCGAATGGGGCTGTGAATATCCAGCCTTCACCGAGGCCGACTGCATACGCCGGCGCGGGGAACTGGCTCCCGCCACCTCGAAGCGTGTCGATCGCCAGACGCGCGAGGTGACCGGCAATGACGGAAACGTCGGCATCGTCTGCGATCAACGGTGGTTGATCCTCCCGAAGGACGCCGTACTCCACCTGCCGAGAGGGCATCTCCCACTCAACGCCCTTATCGTCGCACCACGCCAAGATTTGGCGCCGCGCCACGTCAGGAGACGGATCGTGGCCGGGGCGGGACCGCGCAACTATTCCGCCGATCCCACCGCCGAACACCTCGCCCCAGACCATCGGCCGAACCTTAAATCGCGCAGCCGCCGCGGCGAGGCCGAAAACGGTCGGGTCCGCCGTGGCGTCGATGATTAGGTCACAGTTGGCTAGCGTTTCCAGCGCGGTGGCGGTCCAGTCGGAACTTTCTTGGCCGCCAAGGTTCACAATCTGCACCGTGACCTTCGCCTCGGGGGCAATTTCCAACAGCCGCGCTCGCAGTGCCTTGGCCTTGTGGGCCCCAACACTTCGCCAATCCAGTTCGTTCCTTACTAGGTTGCCAGGAGAGAGAATGTCGTCGTCAAATAGTTCGAGCTTCCGGGCACCCGATCGCACAAGCATTGCCGCTGTTCTCGATCCGAGTGACCCACATCCTATCAGCGCGATCCGCTTGTCGGCCAGCGCCGTGTTCGCTGTGGGCAGTCGTTGTTGGTCAGCATCGATAACAAACGTGGCGTAGCCGTAATGTCGGACGCCGCCGCCCGCCTTGCGGTACACCATCGCCAACCACGCGGTTGTATCATCTACAAGCAGGTAGGTGGCAGGCGGCCACGCCGGATATTCAATCGTGATACCCGCAGACTTTAGGAAAACCTCGAGGGTCTTTTCGGAGACCGGTCCCGGAAATCTCACCCCCCGAGGGACACGGATCGCGGTGCCTTTGTAGTTGGATGCCGTGAAGACCGGCTTGCTCCGCTTCCAAATCCGATCACCGTCCGGACCCAAGGCGGTCAAATGAGCCACCGCGGCCTCGCCATAATAGTGCTCGTCGACCTCAATCGGCTCCACGTGGCCATCACCCATGGCCTGGATCAGTCTCAGTGGTTCCTCGGGTATGACCAGCCTGAGATAGGTCCCTCGAAGACGCTGGCCTTCGGATACCGCGTGAGCAGACGGCACCCCGTGTCCCGCCAGCTCGGCGCTTTCTCCCACGAGGAGTCGATGGGCGCTTTCGATCATCATCGCGCCTGTCCAACTGAGCTCCCAGTTGTCGGGCCGAAATTCCAAGCAAAGTTCGCCTGATAGACCATATTGATGTCCGGATAGACGTTCGCCGTCTGCGTTGAACACCAATGGCGGGATGGAGGGGAAGAAGTCCGGGTAGTGCATCACAAGACGCCATCTGGAAGCGACTTCGACGATTTCGAAATCCAAGAGCAACTTCAGGCCGTCAAGGCGCCACCGTACGTTCTGGAGCCAGTCGGTGGACTGCTCCAGCCGAGCGATCGCAAGTCGCTCCAACAGGCCCCGGCCGGGATCCGAAACCCACCAAATCATATGCCACCGAACCCTGCCGGTTTGCCCGGAACACGCGCCTCCGCAGGGAAGGTTGGTACAGGAGCCGCTACGGACGCTGCAGTGGCAGGGCGCAGGAGCGATGGAGCGGGCTTTGGCGCCGCACGATCCCTAGCTCGCTCCGCTAGGCCACGACCGACGCGGGGGGCCAGAGAGTCGGTGATCACCTGACGGCTGGTCACTTGCGCTGCATAGAAAAAGTCTCGCCTGGCTGTTTCCAGCCATTCAAAGAACGCCGCCCGGCGTTCCGGATGATCGGCCCACTTGTCGGCGAAGTTCTCGAGGGGGTCAGACGGGTTTGGTATGTAGAACCGGACGCCATCGAGGCCGATGAAGCGGTCCATTTTGGTCAGGATCGAAATGAGGGCCTGGCCGATTGTTTCCTCGCCTTCGTATGCATAGGCAGACAGGGTCGTGAGGATCACCGAGATCGGTTTAACATCCTTGCGTTCCGCGAACATCTGATCGCGATGCCGCTTCAAAATCATGATCGCCTGTTGCAGCGGGGTGACAACCCGGTATTCGGGAATACTTTCAACGCTGGCTTGGGCCGCTTCGGCAAGCTTGCGGCGCTTGCGCGAGAAAGCCACAGCCATACGCGAACGGAACCAGTTGGCATAGCCCTTCGGGTTGGAACGAGGCCATTCGGTAGTGGGCTGATAAAACAGAGGGTGCCTGTTGTCCGTGATGGCGATCGCCGTGCCGGCCCACTGCGCGTCTAGCTGGCGACTCTCCAGCAACAACCTTGTAGACGCGCCACTTGGGAGCGCCGGCACGATATCCATGTGGAATTGGGCGCCATCGGCATATTCAAGCGTCCAACAACGACGGCCTTCGCCGAGCGGCTTCACCATTGCCTGTGCCGTGCGATACGCCTCGACCTCGACCCGAAGCAGTTCCTTGAGTGCATACTGGGTCAACTGTCCCCTCGTCAGGGTGGCCAACTCGCAAACCGAGTCGATGTCGTACTGGCCATTTTCGTCCTCGGGCTTGATGACCGTGCCCAACCGGAACGAACCCTGCGAGTAGACCTGCGGGTCGTACTGTTTCACCTTGGAAGCGTCGCGATGCAGCCACTTGCCTAGCGACTCGTACCGGGCGACCGCCTGCTCATATCTAGTAGGGGAGATCGTAATCTCGTCCGCGAGCGCCTCGAGGTAACCCTCAGCTTCTTTGGTAATGGCAACCATCGCGCCCTCTTCCTGCTGATCCAGTTATAAGCGCGACCACCGTTGCTTGCGCCGGAGGGCGCATATCGTCCGATGACTCGGATCGACTATGTCCCCGAGCCGGATCTGGTGCGTCGCGACAAACGAACCAGAATGATAGCGCCCCGCGGCCTTTAACCGCTAGTAACCCATATCTACGTTGGTGCAGAAAGCTGATCAAGGCGGCATGTTTGACGACTTGCCGGGAACAGAAACCCGATGCTTGGGTCATCAGGCCGGTAGAGATGATGCATCTGCGCTCGACCTAGACGACCCTTCATGCGTAAGGCTTGATGAAGCAAATCCGCCATCCATAGAGACATGGAGTTGCTCGCCTTACCTATAAAAAAGACGAATATCGCTACTATTACCGAGAGAAATATGGAACAACTAGACCTCATCATTCGGAAAGCCACGGCAGCTATTGATGCCATCTATTTCCAGTTACCTGTGGATGGCGGTGACCCTGTCTATCGCGAGCGGGTCTACTGCTACGAACTCTATCATCAGATGAGATCGTTCTGGCCACCAGAGGCTCAATTTTCCCTTAACGGCGAAGTCGATAAGCGAGCCCATCCTCAGTGGGCGCGGATTCAAGCTCGCATCGCCTCGCCCGACCTCTTAGTGCACACGCCCGGCCAAATGGCTGGCAATTATTGCGTTATTGAGGTCAAGCCAGGTAACGCACGCCGCGAGGGCATCAAAAAAGACCTTCTGACTCTATCACAGTTCCGGGATCGTGCGGGCTATGAGCGAGCGATCCTTTTATTCTACGGAGGCATTCCACAGGTGCTTGACGCAGTGATCGGGGGCGCAGGGCAACTGCCTGAGATCGAGTACTGGTTTCACCCGACGCATCTCACCCCCGCCGAGCGCTTTCGATAGCGCCTTTACACCCAAGGCCTTGGAGAGTCCGCGCCGCCCAACCTCAAGAGTTCATGCCCGCCTTGAGGGGCCAATGTCCCTTAGCTTGCCCATGTCCACTTCTGGGCTCAGACCGCCGATAGGGCAATGACCGGGGCGAGGCGCAAGGCGACGCACGTTTGGAGATGGCCATTTGACTGCTTTCGGCTGAGATCGGCCCTCTGCTGCGCCCTGCGTGAACGGCGGCTAAGGGCCTAGGCTGTGTGGAAACGCCAGCGCATGCCGGCGTCCAATGGCATCAGGCGCGACGACCTGGCTTGCGTTTACTGAATTGCAGAGAGATGGCAAGGAGCGGCGCTTTTCACGCCTTCAAAGGGCGTTGTTGCGTAACTCACGCCTGAGGCATGAGAGCCCCTTTCCCCTTCGTCTTCAGGCCACGCGGATGATTTCGGCCGTTCCGAGGGCCGAGAAGCGGTTCATCAGTGCGATGCGGATCTGGATCTCGGCAGTCTGGCGGTCTGGGTCTCTTGCGGCGATGCGTTCGCCAAAAGACTTGAGGCAATGCATCTTCGCCTCGATCCGGCTTCGGGCGTGGTATCCGGTCCAGCGCTTCCAGAACGCCCTCCCATAGAGCCGGGTGGCACGCAGGGTTTCGTTTCGCGCGATTGCGGCCAGGCATTCCTCTTTCCAGAGACGACCATTCTTGCGGATCGGTATGATCGGAATGGCCTGCCGGTCAATGATGGCGGTGTGGCAACGGCGCGTATCATAGGCGCCGTCGGCGGTCACGGTGCTGATCTCCTCATCTTCGTGGATCTGGTCAAGCAACTCCGGCAGCACAGGGCTGTCACCGCTGCTGCTGGGGGTGAACTCCACCGCCCGAACGTCCGAAGTGGCCGTGTCCATGGCCAGATGAACCTTGCGCCGCTGGCGTCGGCCCTGAACGCCGTGCTTGTGGGCCTGCCATTCGCCATCACCAAGAAACTTGATCCCGGTGCTGTCGATCAAGAGGTTCAGGGGGCCATCGGCACGGCGATACGGGATCTGGACGGCCAGCATCTTCTGGCGACGGCACAGGGTGGTGTAGTCGGGCACCGCCCAATTCAGGGTTGCCATCTTAAGCAGGCTGGCCACCATCCCGGTCGTTTGCCGGAGCGGCAGCCTGAACAGGACCTTGATGGTAAGACAAAACTGGATTGCTGCATCTGAGAATACCGCAGGGCGACCGGGACTTCCTTCATGCCGCGCGATCCAGGTCATCTCCTTGTCCAACCAGATCAACAGCGACCCGCGCTTGCGAAGCGAAGCTGTGTAGCTGGACCAGTTCGTCGTGCGGTAGCGGGCGGGGGTCGGCTTGCTCATGGTGCACGTATAAACGCATGGACTCACCATGTGAATCCTCGACGGTCAGGAATTCTGCAACAACGCCCACTGGATCTAATGACGTTTGCGGGTCCCGAGTGCTACAAGCGCTGTCTGTCAGAGTAGCATTCGGTTATTCGGTAGTAATGTTTCAGAGAACTAGGGCCTGTTGACGTTCACCGCAGCCGAATGATGGTTGCAGCGATGGCGACGAAGGCTGAGAAGCTGCTGTCTGTCTTGCAGCACCGCATGGCGATCCCTCTGTATTCCTTCAGTTTCCCGAAGAAGTTCTCGATCAGGTGACGCCACTTGTAGGTGTCGCGGTCGAACTCCGCCGGGAAGCGGCGGTTGGACTTTGGCGGGATTACTGCCTCGATCCCCTTCTCGGTTAGGGCGTCTCGCACCCAATCGGCATCAAACGCCCTGTCGGCGAGGAACTGGCCGCAGGTCAACCCTTCGAGCAGCGCTGCTGTTCCACGCAGATCGTGAGCCTGCCCCGGCAGCAGACGGAAATCGATCAGGTTGCCGAGTGCGTCGGCCAGGGCCATGATCTTGGTCGTCACGCCGCCGCGCGAGCGTCCGATGGCCTGGCTCTGAGTCCCCCTTTTGCGCCCTGTCCATGGCGGTGGACCTTGACGATAGTGCCGTCGATCATGGCGTATTCGAAGTCGGTGTCTTCGGCCAAGGCTCTGAATATCCTGTAGAAAGCATCCGCCTTAACCCATCTGCGGAACCGCTTGAACACCGAGTTCCATTTACCGAACTCCTCAGGCAGGTCACGCCACGGACAGCCCGTCCGGGCGATCCACAGCACCGCCTCGACGAAGAGCCGAGGGTCAGGGCCCGTGCGACCGGGATCACATTCCCGGCCAAGGCAGTGCGGGCCGATGAGCGCCCATTGCGGATCGGTCAAGGTCATGCGGATCAAGGTCACCTCCATTTGGCAACCTTGAATCACTTCGCGCTCAATATGGGAATCCTTAAACGTCAACAGACCCTAACACCCCATGTAGAGGACTGTGATCGCAAGGAATGGTAACGGTCTGATTACTGTTTAGCCCGGCAGCTTTATTTTCTTCGTTCCGAGCGCCATTTTGCCCAGCGCCTGCGCTGAGCCTCTGCAATCCGAGCTTTCCCTTCGGCAGTCTTTGCTCCCGTAGATTTGCCGCCGTGAAACTTGCAGCGCCGCTTTCCTGGCTCTGATCTCATGTGGCAAGCTGCGCCTTTGCGCGTCTTGGCCCCGCATCGTACCCGCCGGTTGGCCCTGATGGCCTTCATTCGATCTTCAACCGCCTGCAGCATTGCGAGCACTGCGGCATCTTGATGAGTTGTTCCATGCTGTTGCCGCTCTACGAAGGAGATCCTGACTGGAACGACCACGGGCCCATTCGGCAGGGCCAGCACCTGGGCCATACGTTCTACGGCCCAAGCGCTGCGTTCCACTTCTCGTTTGCATTCCCAATAGCTGACGGCATGGCGGCCTATGCCAACACGTCCAGCCAGTTCGGTCTGCGACAAACCTGCGGCCTTACGAATGGCCGCCAGTTCAGCCCCGGTCACGCGGCACCCCCTTGCACCTTCCAGCGCCCCGACCGCCCGTATCGGCCATCGCGGATAACCCATCCGTAGACCAGCCGCCTAGCCGGGCCGTGCCGGTCCCATGCTCGAAGCTGCCGCCATTCGTCCAGCCGCAAATCGCGACGCGTCCATGTGTGGCAATAGTTATCGGGCACTTGCAGCGTCGAGGGGGGGAGGGCGGCATCTGAAACTGCGCATAGGCGGACACGATAGTGGTTCAGGGCGGCGAAATGCCTCCATCGGATCTTGTCTGAGCTGCTCTCGAAATGGCCCGCGCTGAGGGCGGCGAGGCGTGCCAGGATGTTTTCAGTCTCAACCTTGGCAGCGTTGCGTTGCCGGCTCATGCCGTACCTTATCATCTCGATCAGGATCCGCTTGAGGGTGGCGAATAAGACGCTCAGATGCTGCGCGATCTGCGGCTGGATCGCGCCTCGGGCTTTGAGCTTGTTCAAGTCGAGCACCTCGGTCTCGGTCAAGATCGGATCAACGGACAATTCAGCCTCCCAGGATGACACGGCGGCGCGCTGCGCGCTGCTCGAGGGTGGTCTTGGGTGATGAAGTGGTCTTGTCGTGCGGGGTGCCCTTGGCGCGAACCAAGCCTGCCATGCCGGTTGTAAAATATCGCCAGCTAGACGGGATAAACTCGGGGTCTTTGATCCGGGCCCTGGCGAGCATGTCGCGGATGACGCCGTCCTGCTGCGCTTCGGACAGGCCCATTTCGTCCCAGCGTTTGGCCTCGGCCAAGTCGACGGTCGTGCCGGTGAAGCGTAGCCCCTTGGTGACGCCGCTCGTGTCGCATCCGATGATGGTCAGGATTTTCTCTCGTCGCGTACGCGCTGCGTCGTCATGTGCTGATGATGACATATTCTTGACTGGTTTATTGATATATTCGGGTGCATCTGCTGCGGGGTTTTCGCGCATTGAATGCGGGGTTTCGCGCATTTGCTGCGGATTTTCGTTGTCACAAACGGTGTTTTTGCTGCTGGGTTTTTCCTCCTTGAGGGGTGCATCTCCTGCGGGGTTCAAGGCGCTCGGAATGATGGTGTAGTGGCTCGCCCCGCCGCGGCCGCCTCCGGTCCTGACGACCAGCGCGCCGCGTGCTTGGAGGCGCTTAATCGCAGTCTGAACGGCACGCTCTTTGTAGCGGGACAGCCGGCAGATGCGTGCGATGGATGGGTAACACGACCAGTGTTGATCGGTGTGAGATGCTAGGGCGATCAGCACGGCGATCTCCGTCGGATCGGTGATCGCGCTGGCGAGAACCATTTCGACGTGCTTGTAGCCCATCACTCCCCCCAGACGCTGTTGGTGGACAGGGCGCACATGCAGCGCGCCGTGCCGATGCTGCCCATGCGTTGCTTCGAGACGATGATTTCGAGGACACCTCGCGCCTTGTTCATGGTGAGTTGCCAGTCGGCCATGTCGTCCTGATCAGAGGGGTCGGGCTGTTCCTGCTGCATGTAGTATTCCGGCCGGTAGCAGAACAGCACGTTGTCGGCGTCCTGCTCAAGCTGTCCGGACTCGCGCAGATCGGACAGGACCGGGCGCTTGTCGTCACGGCTCTCGATGCTGCGGGACAGCTGGGACAGCGCGAGAACCGGGATGTTAAGCGCCATCGCCGTGCCCTTGAGCGCGAGGCTGATTTCAGTGACCTGCTGATAGCGGTCGCGCCCCTTGGCCTTCAGAAGCTGAGCATAGTCCACGATCAGGAGGCGCAGGTTATCTTTGGCACGGACGATCTGACGCACGCCGCCAACCAGCGCGTTTACGTCGCTGTAAGACCGCGACAAGAAAGTGATCGGAAGCTGCGCCACGTCCTGCGCGCATTCGACCACGGCGCGCATCTCTTCCTCGCTCATGTCGCCGCGCCGCATGGCCTGATACGGGACTGCGCGTCCTGCATTGGCGGTTGCCTCGGACAGGGCGCGCTGGGCCATTGCGGCGGGCGTCATCTCAAGGGACGCGATGGCGACGCCATGCCCGGCCCGTGCCGCGTTTAGGGCCATGGTAAGCGCGACGGCCGACTTGCCCATGGCGGGCCGCCCTCCCAAAAGCGTCAGCTCGCCCGGATAGAGGCCGGGGATGATGGCGTCGAGGGGAGGGATGCCAAAGCTGACGGCGGCGCTCGTCTCGCCGCGATATGCCTCGTTGGCGAGTGCGACGGCCTCATTGACGGCGGCCAACATAGACGTGGGCCGGTCGGCGGCGACGGCCATGGAATGCGCGACCAGCGCGCCTTCAAGGCAGTTTGCGATGTCAGTCGCCGACAGATCGCCGCGCGCCAGATCGGCCTGCGCCTCAGTCAGCGCGACCTGAAGCGACCGCTTGCGGGCGTATTCGACCAGCATGTCGGCCAAGCTGGTCACCGCCGGGGCGGTCGTGTAAATCGCGTAGCCGGCCAGTCGCGCGAGATAGGAGGGGCCGCCGACCGACTCCAAGCACTCGGATCCCTCGAACATCGCCTTTATGGTGACCGGGCTGACCAGTTCGCCCGCCTTATAGCGCGTCTCGATGGCGTGATAGATTTCGACATGAGCATCGGCAGCAAACAGTGTGGCACCGCCGCGCCGCATCACGATCGGGACCAACTTGTCGGCCATGATGAGCGCACCAAGCACTTGCTGCTCGGCCTCGACATTATGGAAAGCTGCGTCGCGCGGAATGGGGGTCACGGCGGTCATTGGCGGGCCTCAATCGCCTTCATAAGCAAATTGCCAGTCAGCTCCCTGATGTGTTTCCAAGGGTCAGGTTGCGGGGCGTGATGCAAGACCGCTCCGCGGCGAGCGCAGGTAGGTGCAGCAGATGTCTGATCAATGGTGTATTGGGTCATGTCCGCACCATCCGGTGCCATGCCCGCGACTTTTGCGATCATGTAGACAGTCGCCTTGTCCATATGTTGCCTCATGACTTGCGGCCATGGCTGCTGGGCAATACATTTCAAAGCGATCAAACGATGAAATGAACGCGCCGCCGCCCTAGACCGGGTGGCGGCTTTCTTATGCCGAGTTGGTGGGGCGGCTGTTCAACCAGTTGGCAATGGCAGTTTCCGGCCACGCCACCGCTTTGCCGGTCAGCTTCACCGGGCGCGGGAACAGCCCCTTGCTCATCAGGTCGTAGATCGTGCTGCGGCTTAAGCCGGTGATCTCTTCAACGGCGCGGCGGCGGTAGTGTTTCTGGGCCATGTCGGCTTTCCTCTGCATGTCTAAGTACATGCAAGTCTTCCAACATCTGTGCCGGCACGTCGTCGGACTCCTTAAGCCTGACTAGAGTCCGACAGGACCTTCAACAATCGCTGGGCTAAGTCGTTTGCGAGCTCGGTGCCCGCGGCACTGGCCTTCAATCCAGTTCGACCTCGCCAGATTTTTGCAACAGCATCGTAGGAGACGTTCTGGCCACATCGCGCCAATGACTCGACGACCACATCGCTGGCGCATGTCGATGTGTGGAGCTTACCCCGGTACGGGGTAAAGCCGATCTCTTCGAGTTTTGTAATAGCATTGCAGATCGCGTTATCACGGAAGTAATTGGCGTTAGTGTGATGGCCCCGTGGCCTAGCTGGTGGCTTTCTTGACCCAAGATAGGTCTGCAGCTGCCAATCTCTCAATGCGGGTAAATGGCGAAGGAAGACTGGGTTCAAAGCCAGGTACGCCAACTCTTGGTAGCTGTAGAAGTCGGTTGCCGCCTTTTCAATTAGTTGCTCGACGGTCTCATTCGTGACCTCCGCTTGTTCGGAGCGCATAAGCATCGGCAACACTTCAACAAACGATTGACCAACCTGCCTCTTCGGCCGGGCGGCCAACGCTTGCTCAAGCATGGGAGTGACGGCGCAAACGGCGCGTTGGAAATATCCCTTCTCACCGAACCTGATTTCGCGAAAGGCCGCCTCTCTGGCGTCTCTGCGCGCAAGCCAGTCGACCATCACTGCGCGTAAAGCATCATCCGTCTCAGCCACCAGCCTGTTCCTTTGCCTGCGTCTCCAGCAGGTAGGCTGCCCAAGCGTCCATCATCTCGCGCCGCTTATCGAACACATCGCTTCGCGCATATGCCCTTGAGGAGCTATCTCCAGTCTGGTGCGCAAGTGCTGCCTCAGCCACCTCATGTGGAAAATCAGTACGGTCCTGTACCCATGTTCTGAAGGATGTGCGGAACCCATGAACATCAGCGTTGAAGCCCAGTTCCTTCACGAGCTTGGATAGCGTCATGTCTGACAGAGGACGGCCAGACTTGGTCCCCGGGAACACGAGTCCGGACCCGTTACCCAGCGCTGCGGCCTCGTGCAGCAGTGCTACGGCACGCAGGGACAGCGGCACCCGATGGAGACGTTTCATTTTCATTCGAGCTGCTGGGATTTCCCAGACCTTCGTAGCTAAGTCGATCTCTTCCCAGCGGGCTTCACGGACTTCGCCAGAGCGGGCGGCGGTCAGGACCAATAACTCGAAGGCCAGCTTTGTCACCCTCCCGGCCTTCGATTGGTTTACCGCATTGATACAGCGCGCAACGTCACCATAGGGCAGCGCCTTGCGGTGTTCCTGTTTCTTGGACACTTTGGGTAACGACTGGCTTATATTTTCGGCAGGATTGTCTTGTCGCCAGCCTTGGCCAATCGCCCATTTCATTACTGTACCGATACGCTGTCTCACGCGGCGGGCCGTTTCGGGCTTTTCGGTCCAGATTGGCATCAGCACGGCCAGCACATCCGCCGTCGTTAGCTCTGGTACCTTCAACTTGCCCAGCCGGGGGAAGACGTAGGTTTCTAACGTGGTGATGAATTGCGCTGCGTGTTTTTCGTTTCTCCAAGTCGGCTTGTGAAGCGCATGAACTTCGCGGGCGGCATCCTCGAAAGTCAGAACGGCCCGCGCCTCGCGCTTGGCTTGAAGCGGGTCGCCCCCTGCACGGGCAAGCTTTCGGTTCTCTAGTGCTTTCGCTCGCGCCTCGGCCAGCGTTACCAGCGACGGCGAACCTAGGCCAAGCTCGCATCGTTTGTTTCGAATGGTGATGCGCTGCACCCAAAAGCGGGAGCCGTTGGCATCGACGCGAAGGTACAGGCCATGCCCGTCGAAATACTTACCTGGAGTGGTTGCATTGCGTACCGCCTGCGCCGTCAGTACCTTCTCTGGCCTGCGCGTCAAATAATCTCCCATCTCTTCCGCCGTTCCTTCCCCCATTGTGGGCGGGAGTAGCGCGGACTACGCTGGAACACAAGGAGCATGAGAAGCAGTTATCATGCTGGAAATGCAATACCATCGAGAACTGTGGGGACTCTGCCGGAAGAAGCTTTGGCGGACTCTCGCTCCGCCACTTGCCGCCGCGAAAGCGTTCTCCCGATCCGGCTGCCGCCGGATTTTTCCGTTGTTTTCGTGGGTTATGCGAGATGGGCTGAGCACCGGCATGGGTGCCGGGAGGCCCGGAAACGGTCTCTCAGGGCCGATATTCTCCGGACCTGTTGACTGCGCGGATTTGGTGAATTCTTCTCATCATATTGATTTTAATTGAAAAACCGTCGGTGCGAGCTGAACACTTCGATGCCGGTGGCGCGGTCGGTTACGCGACCCGGATCAAACCTTCGCCAATCACCGCAGCTTGCAGGTGCTTCGACTGCAGCGGAGACCCGGCGCGGCCTCCTGTTGCCGCGCGCCAGCTTTCGGACAGCGGTGCACTAGCTTTCGGACGAAAATTTTTCATCCGCTGCAGTTGCCCCGTCAGGATTTGCGTGCCTGATCACCTGGCGTTAGCACTCCTGACACCTGTTCTCTGCCTT
>NZ_JBYLFR010000013.1:70000-88193 GCF_057748165.1 Paracoccus sp. NIOT.M2S5SZ12 | reverse complement strand
GCCTCTCGGCGCTGGAAGGCACCATCGCAGGCGTCGTCAGCTTCGGTGACCGGACGGCCGCAATCTTCCAGGGGGCCTATGACGCGGCGGTGGCGATCTGGGGCAGTCTGCCGGGCGCCATCGGCGACTTCGCCTTTCAGGCCGCGAACGGGCTGATCTCCGGTGTCGAAGCGATGCTGAATGGCGTCGTCACCCGGATCAACAGCTTCATCGAGACCCTGAACGCGGCGCTGGCGTTGCTGCCCGAATGGGCCACCGGCGAAGGCGGCGTGAGGATCGGCGTTCTCGACCCAGTAGAGCTGGGGCGCATCGGCAATCCCTTCGAGGGTGCCGCGACGGCTGCGGGCGCTGCGGCGGCGGACGCCTTTTCCGCCGCGCTGGCTCGCAGCTATCTCGAACCGCCTGACCTCGGCCTCGGCGCCATGGCCGATGACGCCCGCGCCCGAGCCGATGGCTATCGCGAGGCGGCCGGAATGCTCGCAGATGCCGCGGGTCGGCCTCTGACCAGCTGGCAGGCGCTGAAGGATGCCGTCACCGGCACGGGGACCGAGGCGGAGACCGCTCTGGCAGATGCCGCCGCCTCGGCCGATGCCCTGACAGCCGGTCTGAACGACACCGCCACCGCGGCCGATGGCGCGGGCGGCGCCGCGCGTGACGCTGGATCTGCGGCGGCCGAAAGCGCGGACACCGCCCTCACCGGTTGGCAAGCCGTCACGGCGGCGCTCGCCGACTACGCCGCCAAGGCTCGCGACATCGGCGGGGAGATCGGCAGCGCTCTGGTCGGGGCCTTCCAGAGCGCCGAGAACGCCATCGGTGACTTCGTGAAGACCGGCAAGCTCGATTTCCGCGACCTGGTCACCTCGATGATCGCCGATCTCGCCAAGCTCGCGGCGCGTCGTTTCATCCTCGGTCCCATCGCAAACGCCCTTTCCGGCGCGCTGGGCGGGGCGGGCGGGATTTTCGCGAACATACTGCATGCGGGCGGGATGGTCGGCGCCCCTGGTCCCGGCCGGATGGTCCCGGCCTTGGCCTTCACCAATGCCCCGCGCATGCACAGCGGGGGCTGGGCCGGTCTACGGCCCGATGAGGTGCCCGCAATCCTGCAACGCGGAGAGCGCGTCCTCTCCCGGCGCGAGGCGTCCGGTTACGGCCAGTCGGGCGCCTCGACGGTCAATGTCACGATCAACGCCCGCGACGCCGAGAGCTTTCGGCAATCCCGCACACAGGTGGCCAGCGACATCGCCCGCGCCGTGTCGCTAGGCCGAAGGGGGATGTGATGGCATTCCACGAAGTCCGGTTTCCGGACAACATCAGCCGCGGGGCACGCGGCGGCCCGGAACGCCGCACGCAGATCGTCGAGCTGGCAAGCGGAGCTGAGGAGCGCAACGCCAGCTGGGCCAACAGCCGCCGCCGCTACGATGTCGTCTATGGCATCCGCCGCGCCGACGATCTGGCGACGGTCGTCGCCTTCTTCGAGGCGCGGAACGGCCGTCTGCAGGGCTTCCGCTTCAAGGACTGGGCCGACTTCAAGTCCTGCCTGCCATCGCAGACGCCGGGCCCGACCAATCAGCCCATCGGCACCGGAAATGGGGCGGCCACCCTGTTCCAGCTCACCAAGCGCTACACCTCCGGCGCGCAGTCCTGGACGCGGGCCATCACCAAGCCCGTCGCCGGGACGGTGACGATCGCCTTGAATGGGGTGCCGCAAGCCTCCGGCTGGTCAGTTTCGACCACGACCGGCCTCGTCACCTTCACCACCGCCCCTGCCGCAGGCGTCGCCATCACCGCAGGCTTTGAATTCGATGTCCCCGTCCGTTTCGACACCGACGCCCTCGACGTCACCCTCGACCTCGAACGCCTCGGCTCGATCACCTCGATCCCTCTCGTGGAAATCCGCACATGAACGACGAATCCTTCTGGTCCCACCTTTGGCGCGAGATCGCCGCCTCGACGGCGCTGATGCTGGCCTTCTGGGGCGCGCTGGGCGGTGCCACCAATGCCCTGACCACCCGGATGGCGCTGCGCGAAGCCCTGCGCCATGTCCTACTCGGCGGGTTGATCGCCGCAGGGATGGGCAGTTTTTCCATGGTGATCGTGGCGGGCTGGCTCGGTCTGCCCGATGGCGCCGTCGCCGCGGGCGGGGCGGTCGGCTCGGCCGCCTACCTGGTCGGCGTCTTCGGCGCCGCCTTCATCGAACTGATCCTCGCGAGGCTCCGCCGCGCCGGGAAGGATGACGCCGATGCATGAGATCCTTCGCCTTGCCCGTTCGCTGCGCTGCGATCCCGCGGACCCCGGACAGGCCTTTGCCCACCGGCTGCGCATCGGCCTCGTGGTTGCCGTTCTGATCCTTTTCCTCTCAACCCTCGGGTAATCCCATGCAAACCTCAGATCGAGGGCTCCTTGCCCTGATCCGGCACGAAGGCGTCGTGCCCGGACCCTATCTCGACGTGAAGGACGTCTGGACCTTTGGCATCGGCCACACCGCTGCGGCCGGGCCACCCGATCCGGCGGGGATGCCGCGTGGCATGCCCGCCGACCTCGATGCCGGGATCCGCGAGGCCTTCCGGATCTTCCGCGCCGATCTCGCCGCCTACGAGGCCGAGGTGCTGCGCGCGGTGAAGGTGCCGCTCGAACCGCACGAGTTCGATGCACTGGTCAGTTTCCACTACAACACCGGCGGCATCGCCAAGGCCGCGCTGACGCGCCACCTGAACGCAGGCAACCGCGGGGCGGCCGCAGCGGCCTTCATGGGCTGGCTCAAGCCCGCCGCCATCCGGTCCCGCCGCGAGGCCGAACGCGATCTCTTCGTCAGGGGAATCTACCCGACTGGCACCATCCCGGTATGGGCCGTCGACCGCAATGGCAGGGTGGATTTCTCGCGACCGATCCGTCGGCTGACCGAGGCCGAGGCGCTGGCACTGGTGCGCCCGCCCCTCAATCCACCGTCGATCACCATCTCACCCGACCCTTCCATGGCCCCTGCCGACCCCGCGCCCGTGCAGGAGACGCCAAGCCTGACCACTCGGATTTTCACCTTCCTCAAGACCCTGATCGGAGCATGACCATGAACTGGACCCTCGCACGTGGCCTCGTCTATCTGGCCTGCCTTGTCGCCTCCGGCCTCGCCGTGGCGGGGTTGGCGGATTTCGACCTCGCCACCGGAACGCTCGATATTCGCCCCTTCAATCTCTACGCCCTGACCGGCGCGGCCGGAGGTGTCGTGTCTTCGCTCCTCGCGTCCGTGGCTCTCCTGCGCGGCTGGGGGCGGAAGTGAAATCCCTCCCTCCCGCCCTGCAGGCCCATCTCGACGACGGCACCACGACGCTCGCCTGGTGCTGGCGCATTACCCGGGCCGATGGCGTAACCTTCGGCTTCACGGACCATGACCGGACCCTGTCGTTCGACGGCACCGAGTTCGAACCGGAAAGCGGGCTGACGGCGTCGGAGGTCCGGTCGGGGTCCGATTTGTCCGTCGATGCGCAGGACGCGCAAGGCGTGCTGTCGTCGGACCGGATCACCGAGACCGACATCCTCGACGGTCGCTGGGACAATGCGGCGGTCGAGGTCTGGCGGGTGAACTGGGCAAACCCCGCGCAGCGCGTGCTTCTACGGCGCGGGGCCATCGGCCAAATCCGGCGCGGGCGGCTGGCTTTCGTGGCGGAGGTGCGGTCGCTGGCCCATGTCCTCGGTCAGACGGTCGGACGGACGTTTCAGGGCAGTTGCGACGCCGCACTGGGCGATACGCGCTGCGGCGTGGACCTCGAGGCCTCGGCGTTCAAGGGCACCGGCGCGGTGATCGATGTCCTCCGCGACCGGGCCTTCACGGCTTCGGACCTCGCCAGTTTCGCGGCGGGCTGGTTTGCCTTCGGGCTTGTCGAATGGTCGACCGGCGCCAATGCCGGGCGGCGGGTCGAGGTGCTGTCGCACGACCTCGTCGACGGCATTGCCATCCTGACACTTCTGGAAGCGCCGGTGCGTCCAATCACGGCGACGGATGCGTTCATCATCCGAGCGGGCTGCGACAAGCGGATCGCCACATGCGAGACGAAGTTTGCCAATGTCGCGAACTTCCGCGGGTTCCCGCACATTCCAGGGCAGGACGCGGTCTTGCGCTACGCCACCAAGGACGGCGGCCACGAAGGGGCGGTGCTTTGACCCCCTCGTCAGTTCCGACCGACGATCCCGCCCGCGTCATCGCCGCCGCACGATGCTGGCTTGGCACGCCCTATCATGACCAGGCCAGCCTGCGCGGGGTCGGCTGCGACTGCCTCGGCCTCGCGCGCGGTGTTTGGCGCGATGTCGTAGGGCCCGAGCCATTCCCGATCCCACCCTACAGCCGGGATTGGGGCGAGACCGGCCCGCGCGAGGTTCTGGCCGAGGGCGCGCGGCGCATGATGATCGAAGTGGAGCCCGTGGCGACCGGTCCCGGCGCTCTTATCCTGTTCCGCATGATGCCCCGCGCCATCGCCAAGCACGTAGGGATCGTCACCAGCCCCGACACTTTTCTCCATGCCTATGAGCGCCTCGGCGTGATCGAGGAACCGCTCTCGCCCACCTGGCGCCGCCGCATCGCCTTCGCCTTCCTGTTTCCCGCACGCTGAGATTTTCCCATGGCCACGCTCGTCCTCGGCGCCGTCGGTTCCGCCATCGGCGGGGCCTTTGGTGGCGCGATCCTCGGCTTTTCCGGGGCCGCAATCGGCGGTTTTATCGGCTCGACAATCGGGTCGGTGGTCGACAGCTGGATCGTGTCCTCGCTGGCCCCCGCGCAGAAGATCGAGGGCCAGCGCCTCGACAGCCTGCGGATTACTTCGGCCACCGAGGGCGCCATCGTCCCGCGCCTCTACGGTCGGATGCGCATCGGCGGCAACATCATCTGGGCCACGGATTTCCGCGAGGAGACGAAGACCACGACCCAAGGGGACGGCAAGGGCGGTGGCGGTGGCCGGGTCCAGACGACCGAATACCTCTACTACGCCAGCTTCGCTGTGGCGCTCTGCGAAGGCCCGCTCACCGGCATCGGGCGCATCTGGGCCGACGGCAAGCCGCTCGACATGACCGGCATCACCTGGCGCTGGTATCCCGGCAACGCGTCCCAGACGGCCGACCCGTTCATCGCGGCCAAGATGGGTGCCTCCAATACGCCCGCCTATCGGGGCACGGCCTATGTCGTCTTCGAGGAACTGGCGCTCTCGACCTACGGCAATCGCCTGCCGCAGCTCAGCTTCGAGGTGTTCCGGCCACTTGCCGACCCCGACACCGCCGAGGGGCTGGTCAAGGCAGTGACCATGATCCCCGCTTCGGGCGAGTTCACCTATGCGACTGAAGCGGTCCGCAAGACGGTCGGCGCCACGACCACGGTCTTCGGCCAGACCACCGGCGGCACCACCTCGGCCGAGAACCTGAACGCGCTGCCCGACGAGGCCGACATCGTCGTGGCGCTGGACCGGCTGCAGGCGATGGCCCCGGCGGTGGAAAGCGTCAGCCTCGTCGTCGCCTGGTTCGGCAATGACCTTCGCGCGGGCAACTGCACCATTAAGCCCGGCGTGGAGGTGGCGACCAAGGTTACCAGCCCGAAGGTTTGGTCCGTGAATGGCGTGGCGCGGGCGAACGCGCATCTGGTCAGCCGCGATGCAGAGGACCGGCCGGTCTATGGCGGCACGCCTGCGGATTTCGCGGTGGTTCAGGCGATCCGGGAGATGAAGGCGCGCGGGCTGCGGGTGACCTTCTATCCCTTCCTGCTGATGGACGTACCGCCCGGCAACACGCTACCGAACCCCTATTCGAACAACGCTGCCACGCCGGGCCAGCCGTCATTTCCCTGGCGCGGGCGTATCACCTGCTCCCCAGCGGCAGGTTTCGCAGGGACCGCTGACAAGACCGCCGCTGCGGCGACGCAGGTGTCCAGCTTCTTCGGCGCGGCGACCCCAGCGCAGTTCGCAGTATCGGGCGACAACGTGAACTGGACCGGCCCTGCGGGTGACTGGGGCCTGAGGCGCATGATCCTGCACTACGCCCATCTCTGCGCGGTGGCGGGCGGCGTCGATGCCTTCCTGATCGGCACCGAGATGCGGGGCCTGACCACGATCCGTTCCAGCGCCAGCGCCTATCCGGCCGTCACCGCGTTCAAGGCGCTCGCGGCGGACGTGAAGTCGATCCTCGGGCCGGGCACCAAGGTGGGTTACGCCTCGGACTGGTCGGAGTATTTCGGTCATCAGCCCGGTGACGGCAGCGGCGATGTCTATTTCCACCTCGACCTGCTCTGGTCGGATGCCAACATCGATTTCATCGGCATCGATAACTACATGCCGCTCTCCGACTGGCGCGACGGTTTCGACCATGCCGACGCCCTCGAGGGCTGGCCCGGCATCCATGACCGGGCCTACCTGCAGGCCAACATTGCCGGGGGCGAGGGCTTCGACTGGTTCTACGCCAGCGCCGCAGACCGGTCGGCCCAGATCCGGACGCCGATCACGGATGGCGCTGAGGGCAAACCGTGGGTGTTCCGTTACAAGGATCTGCGCGCCTGGTGGTCGAACCTGCATTTCAACCGCCCGGGCGGGGTCGAGAGTGGCACGCCCACCGCATGGGTGCCGCAGTCGAAGCCCGTGTGGTTCACGGAACTGGGGTGCCCCGCCATCGACCGGGGCACAAACCAGCCGAATGTCTTCTTCGACCCGAAGTCGTCCGAGAGCTTCACGCCCTACTTCTCCCGCGGCTGGCGAGATGACGCGATCCAGCGCGCCTATCTGGAGGCCAGTTACCTGTGGTGGGGATCCCCGGCCAACAATCCGGTGTCCGCGATCTACGGCGGCCGGATGGTGCATGTCCCGGAATGCGCTGCCTGGACCTGGGACGCGCGCCCCTATCCGTTCTTTCCCGAACTGACCGGGGTCTGGACCGATGGCCCGAACTGGCGGCTCGGTCACTGGCTGACCGGCAGGCTGGGCGCGGTGTCGCTGGCGGCTCTCGTGCGCCACCTCTGCCTGCGCGCTGGGCTTGATGAGGCGCTGATCGACGTTTCCGGCCTCTGGGGCGCGGTCGAGGGATATGTGATCGGGGCCCTCGAAAGCCCTCGCGCATCGATTTCCACGCTGGCCCGGCATTTCGGCTTCGATGCCATCGAGACCGAGGGCGTGATCCGCTTTGTCATGCGCGGCCGCGCCTCGGTCGCGACGCTGGCCATTGATGACCTGGTCTCCAGCCGTGAGGGCGAGGCCTTCGAGCTGACCCGCGGACAGGAGACCGAACTGCCGCAGGCGCTGAAGTGGCAGGTGGCGCGGGCTGACGAGGACTATGACGCTGCGCTGGTCGAGGCGCGGCGCATCACGGTCGACACCACCCGTATCGCGTCCGAGTCCTTCCCGATGGCGATCCCTCCCGAGGAAGCGGAACGCCGCTGCCGCCGCGCGCTGATGGAAACCTGGATCGGCCGGGAAAGCGCCACCTTCCGCCTGCCGCCTTCGCGTCTGGTACTCGATCCCGCCGACGTCATCCGGCTCGCCCATGACGGCCGCGAGGTCGAGTTCCGCCTGGTGTCCGTCGCCGATTCTGAGGCGCGCGGGATCGAGGCGGTGCGTCAGGACCGCGCCACCTACGATCTGCCACCCGGCGATCCTCGCCCGGCCTCGCTCGCCAGCCCCGTCGTCTTCGGCACGCCCGAGGTAGTGATTCTGGACCTTCCGCAGCTTTCCGAGGACCAGCCTGCCCATCGCCCCCTGATTGCCACCCATGCCAGCCCTTGGCCGGGTGAGATCGCGGTGTTCCGCAGCGCCTCCACGGATGGGTTCAACCTGCTGAGCACCTTCGGCAGTCGGGCTCGGATCGGGACGCTGGCATTCGACTTCTTTCCGGGGCCGACCTCGCGCTTCGATCTCGGCAACGCGCTGGTGGTCGATCTCCTGTCTGGAACGCTGGAAAGCGTGACAGACGTGGCCCTATTCGGCGGGGCGAATGCGCTGGCGGTCGAGGCGGCGGCCGGGGTCTGGGAGATCGTCCAGGCGGGCGCGTCCGAACTGATCGCGCCCGGCCGCTATCGCCTGACCCGGCTCCTGCGCGGCCAGCGCGGGACAGAACATGCAATGGGCAACCCGGCCCCAGCCGGAGCGCGGGTCGTGGTGCTGGACGCAACGATGGCCTCGCTGCCCATTGCCGAGGCTGACCTTGGCTTGCCGTGGAACTGGCGCGTGGGCCCGGCCGCACGGGCGGTGAGCGACGACAGCTTTGCCGCACTAGGGTTCACCCCGACCGGGCGGGGCCTCGTGCCCTTCGCCCCGGTCCATGTCGAACAGCCGTGGCGGATCGCGCGCAGCCCGGGCGATCTGACCATCCGCTGGACGCGCCGATCCCGCGCGCTGGTCGCCGATGCCTGGGAGCAGGTCGAGGTGCCGTTGGCCGAGGACCTGGAAAGCTACGACGTGCAGATCCTCGACGGGACGACTGTCAAGCGCACGCTGACCAGCAGCATAGCCTCGGTCCTCTACACCGCCACGCAGCAGACCACTGATTGGGGTGCGCCGTTCGGGCCCGGCCAGACGCTGGCGATCCGCATCTATCAGCTTTCGAACCGCTTCGGCCGCGGCACCCCCGCGAGCCTGACCCTTCAGTTCTGACAGGAACCCCCATGTCCGACACCACGACACATCTGGGCCTGCCGTATCTTCTGGCCGCCCAAGCCCAGAAGCATGTCACCCACAACGAAGCCCTGCGCCTGCTTGATGCCATGGTGCAGCTTTCCGTCCTTGATCGGATGCGCACCGCGCCACCGGCCAGCCCGGCCGACGGCAACCGCCATCTGGTGGCCTCCGGAGCGACCGGCCTCTGGGCAGGATTGGATCTGAACATCGCGTTCTGGATCGACGGTGCATGGATCCGGCTGGTGCCACGCACCGGCTGGCTGGTCTGGGTCGCAGCAGAGGGGCTGTTCCTCGTCTGGACCGGCAGCGCATGGGAGGTGGTGGGCGAGCCGCGCGACGTCTCGGACGCCGTGTTCAGCCTGGTGAACGAGGCGGACCCGACGAAGAAGGCGACCTTCTCGCTGGCGGGCATCAGCGCCGGGACGACGCGCAGCTTTACGTTGCCTAACACCTCGTCCGAACTGGCAATCCTGGCGGGAACGCAGACCTTCACCGGTAACAAGACCTTCTCGGGAACGCTGACCGCTTCGGGCACGGTCACGGTGTCGGCGGCCAGCGCCTCGATCGGCACGGCGACGACCACCGCCACCTATGGGATTGGCACCGGGGCCACGAGCACAGGCGTGACCAAGACGGTGAACCTCGGCACGGGCGGCGCGTCCGGATCGACCACGGTCGTCAACATCGGCTCGGCGACCGCTGGGGCGGGCGGTACGACGGTGCTGAACACGCCGACGGTGACCTTCGCGAATGCCGTGACGCAGGTCGGCATGCCCCAAGCCAACCTGACGGCGCAACTCTTGGGCCTCGGCGGGGCCTCGGCCGACAGCTACAACCGCATCTCGGTCAACACGCCTGCGGTGCTGCTGAACAACGCAGGCGCAGGTATCGAAGCCACCGTGAATAAGGCCTCAGCCGGGAACGACGCCGCCTTCGCTTTCAAGAGCGGCTTCTCGGCCCGCGCGCTGATCGGTCTCCTCGGCAATGACGACTTCAGCTTCAAGGTCAGCCCGGACGGATCCACGTTCTTCGACGCGATTCGTATCGACCGCACCAACGGCCAGGTGGAACTGCCGCAGCCGACCGTTCTGCCGGGACTGGCAGCAGCGCCGTCACCTCCGCCTGCAGGCAAGGCCTCCGTCTACGCGCGCAGCCGCGCCGGGGCGCCGTGGATCGACGTCATGCGCCCCTCTGGGCGGGATTTTCCTCTGCAACCCCACTTCGGGGTGAACCGCATCGCGAACTGGTCTCCTTCGACCGGCACCACGATCACGACCGAAGGCCTGCCGATCACCTCGGTCGGCACCGTTTCGACGCCCACGCTGGCCGTAACGAACCTTGCGACCTCCATGCGGCGCTGGCGCCTGACCTCGGCGGCGGTGGTGGACTCGGTCGCCGACCAGCGCTCCGCAGGCTGGGCCTGCTGGCGCGGGAACGCGGCCGGGCTGGGTGGCTGGACCTTCGTGACGCGAATTTCGCTGACGACGCTGCAGGCGACCGGGATGGGGTTCTTCGGCCTCTACGGATCGACCGCAGCGCTTGCCACCACCCTGACGCTGGCCGCTGCCATCAACTGCATCGGAATCGGCTTTCAGCGCGGCACCCATGCCAACTGGCAGCTGGTCGCCAATGACGGGACCGGAGCACCGACGCTCACCGACATGGGCGCGAGCTTTGCCATTGCCACCGGTGGTGTCGTGACCCTGTTCATCGCTGCGCCGCCGAACGGTTCGTCGGTTTGGGTCCGAGCTGTGAATGAGGTCACTGGCGCCGTCTTCGAACAGGAAATCACCGCCGATCTGCCCGCCGCGACGCAGTTCCTGTCGCCGCGGCTGTTCCTGAACACCGGCGCCACGGCCGCCGCCGTCGCCTGCGACTGCGCTGGGGTATACGTCGAGACGGACTTCTAGGGCGGCGGGCGCATTCGTCCCCCCCAGCGGATGCGCCCGCCCCTTTCAATGGCCGGAAGCCGACCATTGGGCTGGCGAAAGCTCGAGCCAGCCTGGCGGGCTCCGAGCGGGTTCGCCGCCATCCCCGCCGCCGCGCTTGATCCGGCCCTCTGTCCAGCGTCTCCTGCGGTCCCCGCGCTTTCGGGTCCGGGTCCCCATCGTCGAAAGAAGGAAAGTTGCCGAACTACTCGGTCTCGATCCTCCTCGCTTCCGTCGTGGACGCAGGCTGCACGAGGCCCGCCACGATCTGGCGAAACTCGCCGAGGATTTCACCGTGGTTCTTGTCGAGGTAGCGGGCGAGACGGTCATTCTGCAAAAGCCGCTCGACATAGCGACCGGCCACCACCAGCCGAAGGTGATCTGGCCCAAGGGTGCCTTCGATAAGCTTTATGTTCTTTTGCAGGTTGGCCATCTCGGCCTTCATTCGCTCGGCTTGTTCGCGTGTTACGCCTGCAGGTGGCTTCTTTGCAGCCGGGTCAACCAGGTCTGTGGCGTCAGATGCTGCGAGGATCGCCTCGACATAGGGCACCGTGTAGTTGTTAGCCGCGATCATCAGTTCTGCCGCCTGAATCTGCCGCAGGGGCTTCATCTTCCGCAGGGACCGGAAGCTGTTGATCGGGCAGTGGCGGGCCTTCAGCAGTTCGGCCGCCTCCGGACAGATGCCATTCAGCAGGGTCCGCTTCTGTCGGATCAACGCGATGTTCACATTCAAGGCTGCCGCGATACGGGCCTCCGATACGCCGCGCTCGACCGCGCGCAGGATCATCTTGTGCTCCTGGATCGTGGCGAGGCGGCTGATGCGCTTGTTGTAGGTGAAGGATTCGTCGTCGGTCGCCACCAGGCAGGTGACGGTCGTCTCGCCCATTTCCTTCAGAACATGCAGCCGAACATGGCCATCCAGAAGGATGAAGGAGCCGTCCTGCCCAAGCGCGCGGGCGACCACCGGCGGTTCGATCAGCCCGACCTCGCGGATCGACGCGGCGATCTGCCCATATTTCTGACTCTTGGGCACGGTGACTGGCAACTGCTTGACCGGAAGGATCGCATCAATCGGGATCGTGCGCAGGTTCGCCTCGAATCCCGGGCTCTTCGGCGGAGGCATTTTTCCTGTCTGTGTCATGCTCTTGGTTCCCGCAACCCGTCGATGATGATGCGCGGCAAGCTGTCGAGGCCCTCGGCACGGAGCAGCGTCAGAAAGTTCTCGTCCTTCAGCAGAGACTGAAATGCCGCATCGAGAAACAGCAAGCTGCTCCGCGTCGCTTGTGCCCTCCGAACCATGTCCTGCTGACGCTCCGCCTCGGCGCGATAGGCTTTGACCAGCGCGGCAGATGTCATTCGCGCTCGTGGCTGTTTGTTGCGCGCACCACCTCGCTGCTTGCCATGGCGCTGGCGCAACTCAACCAGCCGCCGCGCTTCCAGAAGCTTCTTCCCGCGCAGTTCACCCGAGGCATAGGCGGCCTCAAGCGCCTTCTGCACGTCCTTCTCCTCGGCACGCGTGATGTAGAGCGCGACGCTGAGCGGCATCTGCCCGGTTTCGACCGCGATCAGCAGGCGTTCTTCACCGTTTGCGATCAACTCGCCGATTTCATGGACATAGGCGAGGGAAAGCCCCGTCTTGTCGGCGATCTGATGATCCGAGTAGCCCCGGTCGCGCAGGATGGCGATGTCCTGCAACAGCTCGAGCGGCCGCTGCTGGCGGCGGGCGATGTTCTCGATCACGCTGCGCAGAAGGCGCTCGGGCTCGCTCGCATCCACGACGATGGCCGGAATCTGGGTTTCCCCAAGGGCGACATAAGCCTCCATCCGACCCTGACCGCAGACCAGACGATAGGACACTCCCGCCTCTTCATCGACCCGGGCGACGGTGATCGGCTTTTTCAGCCCAACCCTGCCGATACTGTCGACAAGCGCGCGGAAGGTCTTTTCCGACCGTTCGCGCGGGTTTTCCACGGTAATGGAGGCAATCGGGATCATCTGCACTTCGTCCTGCATCTCGACTTCGCTCACCATGGTGTCACCTCGGCAACCGGAACGCGGCGGGCCATGTCGAAGAAGAAATCCAGCGTTTCAAATCGGAAAGCGTCCAGCATCAGGCCATTCTCCTCGGCAAGCCCCAGGGGTTTTGTTCGCATCTCGAATTGGGGCAGCAGGTAATAGTCGAGCGCGGCGGTGTTCGTTCGGTCCATCCGGATGGCGATGGTGATGTCGGGCACGAGGCCGGTGTCGAAACGGATTTTCCAGCGCAGGCCGCCGGTGGAGGTTTCGCGACAGCGGGCGACAGCGACGGAGACGGTGAATTCGCCATTGATCGTCAGCAGGTCGGTCGCCGGATTTCGCGTCACGGTGCCGCCGAGTCGGGTGATCTCGCGGATCACACGCTCCACCTCGTCGCCGTGGAACAGCCGCAGCAAGCGATTCACTTCGATGTAGTGGTAGTCCCGGTCCGGTGTGAAGCCAACGAGGGAATAGGCCCGGATCAGGCTGCCGAACCGGTGGGCATAGGCGCCGCTGGACGGCATTCCGTCGGCCTCGTCGATCACCAGACCGGATATGTAGCCGTGGCGCTGGAACAGCCGGGTCAGGCGATCCAGCATTTCCTCGTCCGAGAATCGGCGGTTTCGGGCGGCGATGATCGCCTGCACCTTCTGAAACTGTTTCGGTTCGACGATGGCATCGAACGCCCCTTCCGACCGGATCCACATCTCAGGGCCATTCGCGACCCGCTTCTGCTTCAGCTTGAAGGAGCGCCGGTTGTAGACGTTGTTGCCGATGTATTTCTCGTTGGTCAGGATCTGCTGCACGGTGGCGCGGGTCCACATCCGGCCAAGATCGGTCAGGATCCCGCGCTCGTTCAATTCGGCGGCGATTTCGCTTTCCGAACGGCCGTGTTTCAGGAAACGGCTGTAGATCCAGCGGACGGTTTTCACCTCTGCTACGGGCCCGGGCACCAGGATCACCCGGTCTGTCTGCAAGCTCTTGTGCTCACCACGCTTCAGCTCGGCCTTCACCTCGCCGCGTTCGTCAAGCAGGACCCGGCGAAGGCCAAAGCCCGCCGTACCGCCCTGACGGAAGCCGCGTTCGATCAGGCGGCACTGTCCGATGAAGACCTTGTTGGAAAGTTCCCGGCTGTATTCCCCCGCCATTGCGCGCTTGACGCTCTTGACGATCGTGGCGACCGGGCCGCCGTCATTTTCGAATTGCTCGGCGCAATACTCGACCTGCTTGTTTGCGCGACGGCAGATGTATTCGTAATAGGCGGATTCATCGGCATCCTGAAACCGGCCCCACCGGCTGACGTCATAGACAAGGATCACCTCGAAATCCGCGGTTCCGTCCTGCACATCCTGGATCAACTGTTGCAGCGCTTCGCGCCCCTCGATCCTCAGCCCGCTCTTTCCGGCATCGGCATAGGAACGGACCAATTCAAAGCCGCGTTCCTCCGCATATCTGCGGATCGCATCCGACTGGTTCTCGGTCGAGTATTTCTGATGGTCCGTGGACATGCGGACATATTCGGCCGCACGGCGCTTTGGCGGGGAGTTCGCCGGTTCTTTTGTTGAGGGCGGCTCTCTGCCTGCCATTCCCGTCTCCAGATCAGTTCATGCAGGCGTCTCCGTCTGGTCGGACCCGGGGTATTGGCTGGGGCGCAAAATGGAATCTGCCGCTGTGTTGTCTTCCCCAAAGGTTTACCGGAGGAGGACGCCGCGATGCGGATCAAGATGGGCACATCTGTGCCGAAAATGGGCACAACTGTGCACCTAGACGCGGATCAGGCCGCCTATCGCAAGGCCATTGCCGACACCCTGCGGCGCGAACTGGGGCCCACACATCAGGCCATCAAGACAGTGATGCGCTGGACCGGAGCGAGTGAGCGGGCGGCCAAGTACTGGCTGTCTGGCGAACGCGGGCCGAGCGGGGAGCATCTGATCCGGCTCGCGCAGCATTCCGATGCGGTGTTGATCACCATCCTGACCTTGGCCGAGCGACTGTCGGAGAAGCCGCGGCAGCACAGATGTGCCGGTTGCCCCGCGCGCGACCTGGTGTTGCAGAACCTCGGACAGGAATGGAAATTGTCCGAGGGTTCCTGACACGCAAGGGAGCGGCCGGACTCAGCCCGACCCAGTCGTTCAGGAAACAGGTCACCATGACGTTCATGCGGAGATTAGACCCTCTATTCTCCGCACGAGTTGCGGCGAATGACAGGAGATCATGCTTTGATACCATTTTCCTGCCAGTCTCTGTCACCAATCTGGCTTGACGGCAGACCCCTGGCGACAACGCCCCTTGGTGTCAGAATGGATCCATATTCTGTTGCCAAGCGCACTTGTCGTGACTAGGTTGGCGTCAAACCCCGTTGATGACAGAATCGGCACAACTATGATCACCAAACCTTACGATCTTACGGGTGCCGTCACCTATCACATCGGCACCTTTCCCCCGCCCGCCCTCGACTACGAGGTGCTGCTCGGGCCGCTCGAAGAGGCAGCCGCCTCGCTTGCGCGGTACGACACCAAGATGTCAGGCATGATGAACAGCGAGTTGTTCCTCGCCCCCCTGCGTCGCCAGGACGCGGTAACGTCTTCCCGGATGGAGGGGACGATCTCGACCATCGAGGAACTGTACCGGCTGGAGGCCGAGGAAGATGCGGGTAGCGCCGACCCCTACCGGGAAGCGCGCAACGACGACGTCGAGACCTACCTTTACTCCCGCGCATTGCGGAATGCCCAGCAGGCCCTCGCCGAGGGCGCCCCGCTTGGCGAACACCTGATCCGGACCGCCCACCAGCAGCTGCTGTCCTTTGGAAGGGGGGCCCGCAAGCGCCCCGGCAGCTACAAGGTCGAACAGAATTACATCGGAGATGAACGGCGGGGAAAGATTTATTACGTCCCGATAGCCCCCGAGCAATTGGGCCCGGCGATGGCCGAACTCGTCCGCTACATCAACGAAAGCACGATGCGGCCATTGATCCGCACCGCCATCGCGCATGTCGAATTCGAGGCCCTGCATCCGTTCGAGGACGGCAACGGCCGGATCGGCCGCATGCTGATCACGCTGATGCTGTGGAAACTCGGCGTCCTGCATCAGCCGAACTTCTTCGTCTCGGGCTACTTCGAAGCCAACAAGGACGAATACATCGAACGAATGCGCGCGGTCTCGGCCATCGGCGATTGGACCGGCTGGGTCGTATTCTTCCTCAAGGCGATGCACGCCCAGGCGACGGTGAACATCCAGACCGCGGACGCCATCTTCCGCCTTCACGGCGAGATGCGGGAACGGTTCCGCGAAGTGCTTAACTCACAGTTCCACGATCAGGCGCTGGACTTCGTCTTCGCGAGCCCGATCTTCCGCAACGACCGCTTCGTGGAACGCTCGGGGATCCCACCGTCCTCCGCGCGCGCGCTGTCCCGGCGGTTGGTCGAGGCTGGCATGCTGCGCACCATTGAACCGGCTTCGGGGCGACGCGCGGCGATGTACGCCTTTGATCCGCTGCTTGATCTGTTGAAGGTGTGAAGGTCATGGCCACGATCAAGTTGCCCGTCGATGGGGGGCTCGGTAAACGTTGACCAGGTGTTGACAAGAATTTGGAATGACAAAAGCCGAGCGTTATGCTCGGCTTTGAAGTCTTTGTTATTTAACAGTAATTTGGTTGCGGGGACAGGATTTGAACCTGTGACCTTCAGGTTATGAGCCTGACGAGCTACCGGGCTGCTCTACCCCGCGCCATGTGTGTCCTGATCGGGTTTTTTATCGTTTCAGAGAGATATGCGTTTCTTTCCAGGTCTGGCGGTGACCTACTCTCCCACGTCTTGAGACGCAGTACCATCGGCGCAGCGGCACTTAACGGCCGAGTTCGGGATGGGATCGGGTGTTTTGCTCGCGCTAGGGCCACCAGACCAGGAAAGAAACGCTCAGCGCCGGATCCCCTTCGGGGATCTGATATTGTCCAAGGATGCTTTGGAGGAAGGAGGATAATCCTGCTTCTTCCGGATCAAATCAAGCCTATCGAGCCATTAGTACCGGTCAACTGAATGCATTGCTGCACTTACATCTCCGGCCTATCGACGTGGTGGTCTTCCACGGCTCTCAAGGGAGACCTTGTTTTGAGGGGGGCTTCACGCTTAGATGCCTTCAGCGTTTATCCTGTCCGTTCATAGCTACCCTGCACTGCCGTTGGCACGACAACAGGTCCACCAGTGGAACGTTCACCCCGGTCCTCTCGTACTAGGGGCAACTCCTCTCAAGTCTCCAACACCCACGGCAGATAGGGACCGAACTGTCTCACGACGTTCTAAACCCAGCTCACGTACCTCTTTAAATGGCGAACAGCCATACCCTTGGGACCTGCTCCAGCCCCAGGATGAGATGAGCCGACATCGAGGTGCCAAACGATGCCGTCGATATGGACTCTTGGGCATCATCAGCCTGTTATCCCCAGCGTACCTTTTATCCGTTGAGCGATGGCCCTTCCACTCGGGACCACCGGATCACTATGGCCGACTTTCGTCTCTGCTCGACTTGTCAGTCTTGCAGTCAGGCTGGCTTCTGCCATTGCACTCAACGAGCGATTTCCGACCGCTCTGAGCCAACCTTCGCGCGCCTCCGTTACTGTTTGGGAGGCGACCGCCCCAGTCAAACTACCCACCACGCAGGGTCCCGGACCCGGATAACGGGCCGCGGTTAGACATCAAGAGTGCGAAGGGCGGTATCTCAAGGATGGCTCCACGGGAACTGGCGTCCCCGTTTCAAAGCCTACCGCCTATCCTGCACATCGCAATCCTGATGCCAGTGCGAAGTTGTAGTAAAGGTGCATGGGGTCTTTCCGTCTAACCGCGGGAAGTCTGCATCTTCACAGACAATTCAATTTCGCTGAGTCCACATTTGAGACAGCGGGGAAGTCGTTACGCCATTCGTGCAGGTCGGAACTTACCCGACAAGGAATTTCGCTACCTTAGGACCGTTATAGTTACGGCCGCCGTTTACCGGGGCTTCAATTCAATGCTTGCACATCTCCTTTTAACCTTCCGGCACCGGGCAGGCGTCAGACCCTATACGTCGTCTTACGACTTCGCAGAGCCCTGTGTTTTTAGTAAACAGTCGCCACCCCCTGGTTTGTGCCCCCGGCCTCTGCTTGCGCAAAAACCGGGCCTCCTTCTCGCGAACTTACGGAGGTATTTTGCCGAGTTCCTTAAATGTGGTTCTCTCAAGCGCCTTGGTATTCTCTACCAGTCCACCTGTGTCGGTTTCGGGTACGGTCTTGTGGAGGGCTATTTCCAGGGACCACTCACCAGCCCTTCCAATCCGATAAGGAAGAACGAGCTCTGTGATCCGTCACCATCTCCTGGCCCAGGAATATTAACCTGGTTCCCATCGACTACGCCTTTCGGCCTCGCCTTAGGGGCCGGCTTACCCTGCTCAGATTAGCTTTAAGCAGGAACCCTTGGACTTTCGGCGACAGGGTCTCTCACCCTGTTTGTCGCTACTCATGTCAACATTCTCACTTCTGATCACTCCACCGGTTGCCTCACGGCCCGGCTTCACAGTCAGAACATTGCCTCCGTTGATCCGTGAGGATCAAAAGAGGCAGCGTTCTATATCACAGAACGCTCCGCT
>NZ_JBYLFR010000013.1:0-65000 GCF_057748165.1 Paracoccus sp. NIOT.M2S5SZ12 | reverse complement strand
ATGCGGCCGCCGATCGCCAGATCCTGGTTCTCAGTGTTGCCGGTGCGGCCGGTGTAGCTCAGCGACATGTTGCCGAACAGGCCCTGACGGCGGTCGGCGGGACCGAAGCGGTCGGCGTCGTTGGAACGGTCGAATGCGTCGGTGACGTCATCTTCGATGTCGGTGATGCGGTCGTCGATCTCGGACACACCAGCGGCGTTGGCGCCGGTCGCGATCTCGGACTGGGCGAAGGCCGGAACCGACAGGGCGGCCAGGATGGCGGCGGTGCTGGAGAGCAGCGTAACTTTTTTCATCTCTCGTCCTCACAATCTGAGTAGGATTGTCCTGGTCCCGTCCACGGGCACCAGAGCATCTCTGCTGCAACAACAATTAGCGCCACCGCCTCTGGGTTCAAAGTGCGCTGCACTTCTTGGCACGATCGCGCAAACGTGAGGCCTCGAGGCCTTGACGCAAACAGGCAAGAGATCGCCGAAATTCGCTTGAAATGATTCGTGATGAAACCGGATCGACCGACGCATAACGCACGGTAAATTCGCCTCTTTCTGCCGTTTTCCGACGCTGACGGCCATCCCGACAGGCCCATCTTGCCTGAAACACGGCCGTGACTGCCCATGAAAATGGCAAGAAATGTCCTGCTGCCCGCCATCACTGTTGTTGCATAGATGCCACGACGCTGCCGTTTACCGGACACGCAGGACATGCGCGATCCCGGCTGAAGGACGTGAAAAGGGCCCGGACACCGACTGTCCGGGCCCCATGCGGACCGCGCGTGACCGTGTCGGTCAATCCAGGGAATCAGGCCTCAGGTCGCGCGCCATGTGATCCAGCACCGCGTTGACGAAGCGTGCCTCGCGTCCCTCAGGGAAGAAGGCCTGCGTCAGGCGGACATACTCGCTGATGACGACCCTGGCGGGGGCGCGTTCCGTCACTAGTTCGGCCCCGGCAGCCCGGAAGACGGCGCGCAGCACGGGGTCGATCCGGTCGATGGGCCACTTGGCCACCAGACCGCGATCGGTGGCCTGGTCGATGCGCGACTGCCACATGACCACGTCGTCGACGATGCGCATGAACAGCGCCTCGTCGGCCTGCTCGGTCGGACCGTCGCGGTCGTCGAAGTCGATGCGATAGTTCTGAAACTCGCGCGTGACGCGGTCGGCAGACTGGCCGGCCGCCTCCATCTGGAACAGCGCCTGGACGGCATACATCCGCGCGGCGCTGCTCAGCGTACGGCGGTCGGGGCGCTTTGCGGAATCCTGCTCGCTCATGACCGGCCCTGCCCTTCCATCTGTCCCGCAAGGCGGATCACGTCGTGATCGGCCGCGGATGTCTGCGCGGCATCCCCGCCCCAGCGGCGCGCCAGGGCGATCAGGTGCAGCGCCGCGGCGGCGGCACCGCCGCCCTTGTTCTGTCCCGCTGGATCGGCGCGGACCTCGGCTTGAGCCATAGTCTCGACCGTCAGGATGCCGTTGCCCAGGCACACGCCCTGCAGCCCCAGAAGCGTCAGCGCGCGCGAGCTGTCGTTGCAGACCGTGTCGTAATGCGTCGTCTCTCCGCGGATCACGCAGCCCAGCGCGACGAAGCCGTCATAGCGCCCGCTGCGCGCTGCCATGCCGACCGCGGTCGGGATCTCCAGCGCGCCGGGCACCTCGATCACGTCGAGGCTGGCCCCCGCCGCATCCGCCGTGCCCCGAACCCCGGCCAGCAGGCCGTCGGTGATCGGCTTGTAATAGGGCGCCACGACCGCCAGCAGGCGCACCGGCGCATCAAAACGCGGCAGCGCCAGTTCGTGATGTTGCGTGTTCGAGGCCATGTCTCAGTCCTTGGGAATAGGCCGGGTGGAATGGATGGAAAGCCCGTAGGCGTCAAGCCCCACCACCCGCACGGGCGCCGAATTCGTCAGAAGGGTCAGCTCGGAAAGGCCCAGCGCCGACAGGATCTGCGCGCCCAGCCCGTATTGGCGCAGCGTGTGCGGCCCGGCATCGTCGCCGGGCGTGACCGCATGCGTCAGGTCGCGGATCAGCACGACGACGCCGCGCCCCTCCTGCGCGATGACGTTCATGCAGGACGCGAGGCTACCCGCCCCGTCCCGGCCGATCCCCAGCACGTCGTGCAGCGGGTCCAGCGCGTGCATGCGCACGAGAACCGGGCCGGGGGCGGCCAGATCGCCCTTGGTCAGGACGATATGCTCGGTCCCCTGCGTTTCGTCGGCGAAGATGCGCATCAGCCATTCGCCGCCATGGACCGAGCGGACCGCCTGCTGCGACCGCTCGGCAATCAGGTTGTCGTGCCGGCGGCGATAGCGGATCAGGTCGCTGATCGTGCCGATCTTCAGGCGGTGGCGTTGCGCGAAGGCGACCAGGTCGGGCAGGCGCGCCATGCTGCCGTCCTCATTCATGATCTCGCAGATCACCCCCGACGGGTTCAGCCCCGCCAGGCGCGAGATGTCCACGGCCGCCTCGGTATGGCCGGCGCGGACCAGGACGCCGCCGTTGCGGGCGCGCAGCGGAAAGATATGGCCCGGCGTCGCGATATCGGGCGCGCCCTTGGTCGGATCGATCGCCACGCTGATCGTGCGGGCGCGGTCATGGGCGCTGATGCCGGTCGTGACGCCCTCGCGCGCCTCGATGGACATGGTGAAGGCGGTCTCATGGCGGCTGGAGTTCTTGGGGCTCATCAGCGTGAGGCCCAGCGTCTCGATCCGCTCGGCGGTCAGCGACAGGCAGATCAGGCCGCGGCCATGGGTGGCCATGAAGTTGATCGCATCCGGCGTGGCCATCTGCGCGGGGATGCACAGATCGCCCTCGTTCTCGCGGTCCTCGTGGTCGACTAGGATATACATGCGGCCGTTGCGGGCCTCGTTGATGATGTCCTCGATCGGAGAGATGGCGGCCGACAGGTCGCGCTCGACGGGGCCGGGTTCCTCGAATTGCATCTGTTCGTCCTTCAGACTGGCGTCATGCGCCGATGGGTTGCCCGGCCTCGGCCAGCCGCGCGACATAGCGGGCCAGCGTGTCTATCTCCAGATTGACGGCGTCGCCCACTGCCGCATCGCCCCAGGTGGTGACCTGCTGGGTGTGCGGGATCAGGTTGATGCCGAAGCGGTTGCCCGCGACCTCGTTCACGGTCAGCGAGGTGCCGTTCAGCGTGACCGAGCCCTTGGGCGCGATGAAGCGCGCCAGGTCGGCCGGCGCCTCGAAGGTCAGGCGCAGGCTGTCGCCCTCGCGCGCGGCGGCGGTGATGCGGGCCACGCCGTCCACATGGCCGCTGACGATATGGCCGCCCAGCTCGTCGCCGACGCGCAGCGCGCGTTCCAGGTTCAGCCGCTGGCCCACGGCCCAGCCCTCGGCGCCTATGCGCGTCTTGGACAGCGTCTCGGCCGAGATGTCCACGTCGAACCAGTCCGCGCCCTTGGCGATGACCGTCAGGCAGACCCCGTCGCAGGCGATGGACGCGCCCAGATCGACACCCGCCATGTCATAGGCGCAGCCGATGCGCGCGCGCATGTCGCCGCGCATTTCCACGGCCCGCACGATGCCGATGTCGGTGATGATGCCGGTGAACATCGCGGCCTCCCTGTGTGACGTCCCAATGCTTCCCGTCCGACCTAGGCCATCGGCCCCGCCCGTTCAAGCGTCAAGCCCGGCCTCCTCCAGTCGGCCACCGTTAAGCGTCATGGACAAAATTCTGGATCGACGGGCCGCGACGTGGCATGTCTGGTCTGTTCGGTCCCCGTCGCGGGACGCCATTTCCGTTTCAAGTTCCATGTTCCAGCCCCCGTCCCCGCCACCGGTCCCCCTTGCGGACCCGCCCGCCGCCCGCCTGCCCGACGCGCCCGTCGCGGCGCGGGTGTTCCTGATGCTCCAAGGCCCCCACGGCCCGTTCTTCGACAGGCTGGGCCGTCTGTTGCGCGCGGCGGGCGCGACCGTCTGGCGCTGCGGCTTCAATGCGGGGGACGAGTTCTTCTGGTCCGACCGCGACCGCTTCATCCGCCATGAGGACGGGCTGCCCGGCTGGTCGGCCCATCTGTCGCGCATCCTGATCGAACGTGGCGTCACGGACATCGTCCTCTACGGCGACGTCAGGCCCATCCACGCCACCGCCCGCGCCATGGCGGCCGAACGGGGCTTGCGCATCCACGTCTTCGAGGAGGGATACCTGCGGCCCTACTGGATCAGCTACGAACGGCAGGGCTCGAACGGCAATTCCGTGCTGATGCGGATCCCTCTGGCGCAGATGCGCGCCGTCCTGCGCGAGCAGCTGAACGAGGTGCGCCGCCCCCCCGCCCATTGGGGCGACATGCGCCAGCACAAGTTCTACGGCGCCTTCTATCACTTCCTCATCCTGGTCGCGAACCGCCGCTATCGCGCCTATCAGGGTCATCGCGCGATCTCGGTCGTGCAGGAATTCCGGCTGAACCTGCGCAGGCTGGTCCTGGCGCCGCTCTACAACCTGGGCCGCGCGCTGCAGTGGCGGCGCCTGAGGCTGTCGGGGTGGCCCTACACTCTGGTCCTGATGCAGCTGGAACATGATTCGAACTTCCTCGGCCATTCCCCCTTCACCCGGAACGCGCAGTTCATCGACACGGTCGTCGACGGCTTCGCGCGCGCGGCCCCGCGCCATCACCACCTGATCTTCAAGGCCCATCCGCTGGAGGACGGGCGCGCGGGCAACCGCGCGGCGATCGCCGCGGCCGCGGCGCGGCACGACGTGGCGGGCCGGGTCCACTACATCCGCGGCGGCAAGCTGGCCGAGATCCTCTCGCATGCCCGCGCCGTGGTGACCGTCAACTCGACCGCCGCCCAGCAGGCGCTGTGGCGCGGAATTCCGGTGAAGCCCCTGGGCCGGGCGGTCTACGACAAGCCGGGGCTGGTCTCGGACCAGGATCTGGACGCGTTCCTGGCCGATCCCGACGCACCCGATCCCCAGGCCTACCGGGTGTTTCGCGACTATCTGCTGCAGACCAGCCAGATCCCCGGCGGCTTCTACGCCAGCCGCTCGCGGGCGCATGCGCTGCGGCTGGTGGCCGACATGCTGCTGTCGCCGGACGATCCCTACGAGGCGCTGGCCACCGGCCGGACCCTGCCCCGCCAGCAGCTGTCGGACCGGGATGGCTAAAACGCAACGGCGCGCCTGCGACGCGCAAGAACCTGTGGTCTGAACCGCACGACGCGGCTAGAATAGGGTCAAAACAGGCCGGTCGCACCCGGCCACGATAACAACGGAGTATCCGAGGTGACAGTTACCCTTCGATCGTCGAGCACCCTCAGGGTGCTGATGGCGGCATCGCTCTGCCTTCTCGCGGCCTGCGCGCTGCCCCGGTCCGGTCCCAACAAGGGCGAGATCTTCGACGGCGCCGTCGAGCGCGGCGGCAACACGCAGGTCATTTTCGTGAACGACCACGTGACCCGCGCCTCGGCCTTCGCCCCGGCCTACGGCTTCTCCAACAGCTTCCGCAACGCCGGCCAGGTGGGCGCGGACGAGATCCGGGCCGGCGACACGCTTGGCCTGTCGATCTGGGAGAACGTGGATGACGGTCTGCTGACCTCGCTCGGGTCCAGCTCGACCTCGCTGACCGAGATCCAGGTCGACAGCGACGGCTTCATCTTCGTGCCCTATGCGGGCCGGGTCCGGGCGGCGGGCAACACGCCCGACCAGCTGCGCCAGATCATCACCCGCGAACTCAGCGCCCAGACCCCCGATCCGCAGGTGACGGTCCAGCGCGTGGCGGGCAACGGCGCCACCGTCTCGGTCGTCGGCCGCGTGGGCGCGCAGGGCGTCTATCCGATCGAACGGCCCACGCGGTCGCTCTCGGCCATGCTGGCGCGGGCCGGCGGCGTCGCGATCGAACCCGAGGTGGCGGTCGTCACCGTCAAGCGCGGCAGCGACAGCGGGCGCGTCTGGCTGACCGACCTCTATGCCAGCCCCACCAACGACATCGCGCTGCGTCCGGGCGACCTGATCGTGGTCGAGGAGGATCAGCGCAGCTTCACCGCGCTCGGCGCGCTCGGCGGCCAGACCCGCGTCCCCCTGGGCAACGAGATGATCAGCGCGGCCGAGGCCATCGCGATGGTCGGCGGCCTGAACAGCAGCCTCGCCGACCCCACGGGCGTCTTCGTGCTGCGCGACGAGCCGGAATCGGTCGCCAGCCGCGTGATGGGCAAGCCGGTGATCGGCACGCAGCGCTTTGCCTATGTGCTGGACCTGACCCGGCCGAACGGGCTGTTCCTGGCGCGCGACTTCATCATCCGCGACGGCGATACCGTCTATGTGACCGAAGCGCCCTATGTCCAATGGCAGAAGACGCTCTCCGCCGTCACCGGCAGCGCCGCCACGGCCGACAGCCTGTCCAACATCGGCAACTGACCTGCGCCCGATGACGCCGAACGACGCGACAGCCGCCGGGGAAACCCGGCGGCTTTTCGTCATGAACCTGGGCTTCCTGACCCGCCCCCGCGTCGCGCGCATCCTGACGCTGGCGGGCCATCGCCCGGTTTTGGGCCTGCCGCCGCCGGGCGAACCCGTCGGCATCTGGGGCGCCAGCCCGACCGCATGGCGCGGTCAGGCCATCGCGCGCCGCCGCGGCTGCCCCATCGTCACGGTCGAGGATGCCTTCCTGCGCTCGGTCCTGCCGGGGCGCGCGTCGGGGCACCTGGCCGCGCGCGGGCCCATCGGCCTCCTGATCGACCCGGACGGGCTGCATTTCGACCCCGCCCGCCCCTCGCGGCTGGAGCGGCTGATCGCCCGCCCCCTGACCGACGATCAGCGCGACCGGGCCGTACGGCTGATGGCGCGCATGCGGGCGGCCGATCTGTCCAAGTACAATCACCACGATGCCCGCCACCCCCTGCCCCCGTCGGGCCATGTGCTGGTCATCGACCAGACGCGCGGCGACGCGTCGCTGCAGGGCGCGGACCGCGCCCGCTTCCTGACCATGCTGGAGGCCGCCCGCGACGAGCATCCGGGCCGCCCCATCGTCATCCGCACCCATCCCGAGACGGCCGCGGGCCTGCGTCCCGGCCATCTGGAGGCGGGCGACCTGCGCCCCGGCGACGTGATCTGCGACGGCCCGGTCTCGCCCTGGCGGCTGGTCCAGGAGGCCGAGGCGGTCTATGCCGTCAGCTCGCAGCTGGGCTATGAGGCGCTGCTGGCGGGGCACCGGCCGCGGCTGTTCGGACAGCCCTTCTATGCGGGCTGGGGTCTCAGCGACGACGACAGCCCCCCGCCCCGCCGCGGTCCGGCGACCCGCGAGGCCCTGTTCGCCGCCAGCCATCTGGACGGTCCGGTCTGGTACGACCCCTGCCGCGACCGCCTGACCGATCTGGAGACCGCGATGGACCAGATCGAGGCCGAGGCCCGCGCCTTCCGCCAGGATCGCGACGGCCATCTGGCCCATGGCATGCGCCTGTGGAAGCGACGCTTTCTGGCGCGTGAATTCGGCGACGCGCGGCCCCTGCGCTTTGCCGACCGGCCCTCGGCGGCCGTGACGCTGGCCTGGGCGGGTGCGTCGGCCGCCGTGCCGCAGGCCATCCGCGTCGAGGACGGCTTCCTGCGCTCTCGCGGGCTGGGCGCGGCGCTGACGCCGCCGCTGTCGCTGGTGGCCGACGATCTGGGGATCTATTTCGATCCGAACGCGCCGTCGCGGCTGGAGGCGCTGATCGCGCTTGGGCCCCCGCCGGGCGGGCGGGCGCGGGCCGAACGGTTGATCGCGGCACTGATCGCGGCGGGGCTGACCAAGTACAACCTCGGCGGCGCGGCCGACATGCCGCCGCGCGATGACCGGCGCCGCATCCTGGTCCCCGGCCAGGTGGAGGACGACGCCTCGATCCGCCTCGGCGCCGGAACGGAGCGCACGAACCTGGCCCTGCTGGAGCGCGTGCGCCACGACAATCCGCAGGCCTTCGTGATCTACAAGCCCCATCCCGACGTAGAGGCCGGGCTGCGCCCCGGCGGCATCGCGCCCGAGGCCATGGCCGGTCTGGCCGATCACGTCGCGACCGGGGCCGATCCCGTCGCCCTGATCCGGGATGCGGACGAGGTCTGGACCATGACCTCCACTCTAGGCTTCGAGGCGCTGCTGCGCGGCAGACCCGTCACCACCCTGGGGGCGCCCTTCTATGCGGGCTGGGGCCTGACGCGCGACCTTGGCCCGATACCCGACCGGCGCCGGGCGCGCCCCGATCTGGCGGCGCTGGTCCATGCCTGCCTGATCGCCTATCCGCGCTATCGCGACCCGGTGACGGGCCTGCCCTGCCCGGTCGAACTGGCGCTGGAGCGTCTGGCGGAGGATCGCGTCCCGCACCCGCCGCTGCTGCGACTGCTGGCCAAGGCGCAAGGCGCGCTGGCCGGTCACGCCTGGATCTGGCGGCGCTAGATCCGCCGCCAGCGGTGGAACAGATCGCCCCCGATCGCCCGGCTCTCGACCAGCCGGAACCGCGGCGCATCCGCCAGCGCGGCCCAGCCCGTGGCGCCCAGGAACGGCCGCGCCTCCGCCCCCAGCACCAGCCCCGCCGTGTAACCGACGACCTGATCGACGAGCCCCGCGGTCATCAGGCTGGCCGCCAGCCGGCCGCCCCCCTCGCAAAAGACCCGCGTCAGGCCGCGCCCGGCCAGATCGGCCAGAACCCGGTCGGGCGGTCCCTCCACCCGCCACAGGGGGCCGTGATCGGCATCCTGCGGCGGCATGGGCGGCAGGGCCTGCGCCGACAGGACGATGCGCACGGGCTGCTGGGGCGTGGCGATGCCGCGCACGTTCAGATGCGGCCGGTCGGCCCGCGCGGTGCCCCCTCCGACCAGGATCGCGTCATGCTGCGCGCGCAGGGCATGGACATGCGCGCGCGCCTGCGGCCCGGTAATCCAACGGCTCTCGCCGCTGGCCATGGCGATGCGGCCGTCCAGGCTGCTGGCCAGCTTCAGCGTCACGAAGGGGCGGCGCGCGGTGATACGCAGCAGGAAGCCCGCCTGAAGGTCCGCCGCCTGCTCGGCCAGCACGCCCTCGGTCAGCGGGATGCCCGCCGCGCGCAGCATCGCGTGACCGCGCCCGGCCACGCGGGGGTCGGGATCGGTCAGCGCGGTCACCACGCGGGCGATGCCGGCGCCCACCAGCCCTTCGGCGCAGGGCGGCGTGCGGCCGTGATGGGCGCAGGGCTCCAGCGTGACATAGGCGGTGGCGCCCGCCGCATCGGCGCCCGCCGCGTCCAGCGCCATCCGCTCGGCATGGGGGCGTCCGCCGGGCTGGGTCCAGCCGCGCCCGACGACGCGGCCGTCGCGCACCAGCACGCAGCCCACCGCGGGGTTCGGCCAGACATTGCCCAGACCCCGCCGCGCCAGCCGCAGGGCATGAGCCATGTGCCGCGCGTCCTCTGTCGGGTCGAGCGTCAATCCTGCGCGGCGCCGGGGCGCAGCTCGGACACGAACTTGTCGAAATCGTCCGCGTCCTGGAAGTTCTTGTAGACGCTGGCAAAACGGACATAGGCCACGTTGTCGATGCGCGACAGGGCCTCCATCACGATCTCGCCGATGGCCTTGGAGGGGATGTCGGTCTCGCCGGTGCTCTCCAGCCGCCGGACGATGCCGCTGATCATCTGCTCGATGCGCTCGGGCTCGACCGGGCGCTTCTGCATGGCGATGCGGATCGAGCGGGCCATCTTGTCGCGGTCGAAATCCTCGCGCCGACCGTTGGTCTTGACCACGACCAGATCGCGCAGCTGCACCCGCTCATAGGTGGTGAAGCGGCCGCTGCAGGCCGGGCAGAAGCGACGGCGGCGGATCGCCACGTTATCCTCGGCCGGACGCGAGTCCTTGACCTGGGTATCGACATTTCCGCAAAACGGGCAGCGCATTCCGTTGTCTCTGTGCTGGGGCCATCCACAGCGACTATAGGCAGCTTGGCAGGGATTGGGTAGCGTTATCCACAGCCTACAAGATGCGCCCCCCGGAACCTGTGGCCTGAATGACGCGTTGGCCGCGGTCATTTCCTGCGGATTCCAACCGATTGAGGCCAGCATGACCCAGACCCTGTTCATCACCGGCGCCTCCTCCGGCATAGGCGCCGCCACCGCCCGCGCGGCGGTCGCGGCCGGCTGGACCGTCGCCCTGTTCGCCCGGTCCGCCGACAAGCTGACGGCACTGGCGGACGAGCTTGGCGACAGCGCGATGGTCGTTGGGGGCGATGCGACTGACATCGACGCGCTGACGGCGGCGGCCGCGCAGGTGGAGGAGCGTTTCGGCGGGATCGACGCCGCCTTCGCCAATGCCGGGCGCGGCCTGAAGACGCCGGGCACCGAGGCCGGCGACCTGGACGACATCCGCGGCATGATCGACCTGAACGTCACGGGCGTGGTGCTGACCGCGCGGGCGCTGCTGCCGCATCTGCGCAAGACCCGCGGCACGCTGGTCCTGACCGGATCGGCGGCGGGTCGGCGGCACATCCCCGGCTCGATCTATGGTGCGACCAAGTGGTTCGTGCACGGCTATGCCGGCAATCTGGCCGAGGAGATGCGCGAATGGGGCGGGCGCTGCTGCGTCGTGGCGCCGGGCATGGTGGACACGCCCTTCTTCGACAAGGGCGCCCCTGACAAGCTGCAGCCGCAGGACGTGGCCGATGCGGTGATGCACATGATTACCGCGCCCGAGCGCGCCGCGATCCGCGAGATCTACCTGATGCCTCAGTCGAACGACTGAAACGCGGCCACCACCTCGCGCCGGTGCGGGGCGCGGCGGTGTTCGACCAGATAGACGCCCTGCCAGCGGCCCAGCATCATCGCGCCCCGCCGCACCGGGATCTGCAGCGTCGTCGGCAGGACGGCGGCCTTCAGATGGGCGGGCATGTCGTCCGGTCCTTCGTCCCGATGGGTGATCCAGCCCATCGAGGGGTGGTCGGCCGGTGGCGCGATGCGCTCCAGCCAGGCCAGCAGGTCGGTGCGCACGTCCGGATCGGCATTCTCCTGGATCAGCAGCGAGGCCGAACTGTGCCGGATCATCAGGGTCAGCACCCCGTCACCCGCACCCGTGGCATCCAGCCAGCGATGCAAAGCATCAGTGATCTCGTGCAGCGCGGGTCCATGGGTCTGCACGGTCAGGCTGTGGATCATTCGGCGGCCTCCGGCGGGCGGTCGTCCTCGCGGTCGTGATCCAGCGCCATCTGCTTGCTGCTGCGCGCGCCCAGGCCGCGCAGCATCTCGACCTGCCGGATCACGTTGCCCGGCCCCCGCGTCAGCCGGTCCATCGCCTGCCCATGCGCCCGGCTGGCCTGGTCCAGCGCGCGGCCCACGCCCTCCATCGCCTCGACGAAGCCCGCGACCTTGTCGTAAAGCTGCCCCGCCCGCCGCGCGATCTCCAGCGCGTTGCTCTCGCGCCGCTCGACCGCCCAGACATGGTCCACGGTGCGCAGCGTCAGCATCAGCGTCGTCGCCGTCGTCAGCCCCACGCGGCGGTCGATGGCGAAGCCGGCCAGATCGGGGTCGGCCCGGAGCGCCTCCTGGAACGCCCCCTCGACCGGAACGAACATCAGGACGTAATCGACCGATCCGTCATCCATGCGCTGATAGCCCTTGCGCGACAGCGTCTCGACATGGGCGCGGATGGCCGCGACATGGCGGCGCAGGGCGGCGGCGCGGACCTCCGGCTCCTCGGCGGTGACCGACAGCTGATAATTGTTCAGCGACACCTTGCTGTCGACGACCATGACCTTGCCACGCGGCAGGCGCACCACCGCATCGGGGCGCCACAGCCGGCCGTCATCGTCGCGCCAGCTGGCCTGAAGGTCGTAATGCGTCCCCGCCTCCAGGCCCGAATCCTCCAGGATGCGCTCCAGCACCATCTCGCCCCAGGCTCCCTGCCGCTGCTTGTCGCCCTTCAGCGCGCGGGTCAGGTTCACGGCCTCGCGGCTGATCTGTTCGCTGCGGTTGTGCAGCGACAGGATCTGCTCGCGCAGGCGGGCGGATTCCTCGTCCAGAATGCGGTTGCGGGCCTGCAATTCGGTCTGGAAGCGGCCGACCTGGTCGCGGAACGGCGTCAGCAGCGCCGCCAGCCGGTCGTTCTGCATCCGCTGCAGGTCCTCCTGCTGGCTGCGCAGGGTTTCGGCCGAGAGGATCTTGAACTGCTGGGTCATCTCGGCGCGCATCTCGCGCAGGGTCGCGATCTCGCGCGCATCGGCCTCGGCATCCTTCTCGGCCCGCAGCCGCACCTCGGCAAGCCGGGTCTCCAGCTGGGCCGCCTGCTGCCGCGACAGGTGCAGCGCATCGGTCAGCCCGTCCCGCTCCTCGGTCAGCTCTGCCAGGCGCGCCTCCAGCATCTCGGCGTGCCCGCGCAGGCGAACCTCCTCGATGCGGGCAGCCTGGCGATCGGCGTCGGCCGCGCGGCGCAGGCGCGCCCGGTCGCGCGCGACCATCAGCCACGACACCGCAGCCGCCATCATGAGTACCACCAGACCCAGGGCCGGACCCTGGCTCAGGTGGACCCCCGCCTCATCCACTGTCATCACGCGCGCCGATCTCCTTCGTCACGCGCAACGTTCACAGTTTGTGCCGGAATTGCAAGGCCGTGATCAGATCTCGAGGCCCAGCATGAAGGCCACGACGCCCCCCGCATAATCGCCGCGATGCACCGTGGCCGTGTCGGAGCGTGCGAACCAATCCATCAGCGAGGCCCGGTCGCGGTCCGAAAACCGCATCCGCCAGTCCTGGAACCGACGATGGTTCAGCGCGCCGCTGTCCAGAACCTCGATCCGGCTGTGCCGGCCGTCGGATTCCAGCAAGGCCATGACCTGCCGCAGGCCATCGGCCGGCCCCTCCAGCCACTGGAAGAACAGCCCGTCCTCATGGTGCAGGCAGCCGGTCAGGCCCAGCGACTGGTTGCGCGCGCGCGCGCTGCGCAGGATGTCCTGCATGTCCGATCCGTCCAGACCGGGACGGGCGGTGCTGCGATACAGCACGAAGCCCAGCCCGTCGACGCCCTCCAGATCACTGGTCAAGGAAGGACCGCAGCTTTCTGCTCCGCGAGGGGTGTTTCAGCTTGCGCAGCGCCTTGGCCTCGATCTGGCGGATGCGCTCGCGGGTGACGCTGAACTGCTGGCCGACCTCCTCCAAGGTGTGGTCGGTGTTCATGCCGATGCCGAAGCGCATGCGCAGCACGCGCTCCTCGCGGGGGGTCAGGCTGGCCAGGACGCGGGTCGTGGTCTCCTTGAGGTTCTCCTGGATGGCGCTGTCCAGCGGCAGGACGGCGTTCTTGTCCTCGATGAAATCGCCAAGCTGGCTGTCCTCCTCGTCCCCGATCGGGGTCTCGAGGCTGATTGGCTCCTTGGCGATCTTCATCACCTTGCGGACCTTCTCCAGCGGCATCTGCAGCTTCTCGGCCAGTTCCTCGGGGGTCGGTTCGCGACCGATCTCGTGCAGCATCTGGCGGCCGGTGCGGACCAGCTTGTTGATCGTCTCGATCATGTGGACCGGGATGCGGATCGTGCGGGCCTGATCCGCGATGGAGCGCGTGATCGCCTGACGGATCCACCAAGTCGCATAGGTCGAGAACTTGTAGCCGCGGCGATACTCGAACTTGTCAACGGCCTTCATCAGGCCGATGTTGCCCTCCTGGATCAGGTCCAGGAACTGCAGGCCGCGGTTCGTGTATTTCTTGGCGATGGAGATGACCAGGCGCAGGTTGGCCTCGACCATCTCCTTCTTGGCCTGGCGGGCCTCCTTCTCGCCGCGCTGGACCTGCGCCACGATGCGGCGGAACTCCTCGATGTCGACACCGACATACTGCCCGACCTCGGCCATGTCGGCGCGCAGACGCTCGACCTGATCGCGCGAGCGTTCGAACAAAGCCTGCCAGCCGCGCCCGGCCTGGCCCGACATGCGGTCCATCCAGGTCGGGTCCAGCTCGGCGCCGCGATAGGCGTCGATGAACTCGCGCCGGTTGATACGCGCCGCATCGGCCAGCTTGACCATGCCGCTGTCGATGGTGACGATCCGGCGGTTGATGCCGTAGAGCTGGTCGACCAGCGCCTCGATCCGGCCGCTGTTCAGGTGCAGCGAGTTCACCAGCACCACGATCTCGGAGCGCAGCTTCTGGTACTCGCTCTCGGCGCTGGCCGAGAAGCTGTTGTCCTCGTTCAGCGTCGCGGACATGCGCTGGTCCTGCATGTCGGCCAGGCCCTCGTAGTGATGGGCGATGGCCTCCAGCGTCTCCAGGACCTTGGGCTTGAGGCTGGCCTCCATGGCGGCCAGGGACAGGTTCGCGCCCTCGTCCTCCTCCTCGTCGTCCTCGACGCGCAAGGGGTTGCCGTCGGCGTCGTATTCCTCCCGCTTGGGGGCGGAGGCACTGGGCTCGCCCTCGACGGTCAGCTCGACCTCCTCGGCCTCCTCGCCGTCCATCGACTGGCCGAAGGTGGTCTCCAGGTCGATCACGTCGCGCAGCAGGATCTCCTCGTCCAGAAGCTCCTCGCGCCACAGCGTGATGGCCTTGAAGGTCAGCGGGCTCTCGCACAGCCCGGCGATCATGGTGTTGCGGCCGGCCTCGATGCGCTTGGCGATGGCGATCTCGCCCTCGCGCGACAGCAACTCGACCGAGCCCATCTCGCGCAGGTACATGCGGACGGGGTCGTCGGTGCGGTCCAGCTTCTCGGTCTCGCTGGTGGACACCGCCAGCTCGCGCGACCCCGATCCGGTCGCGACCACGGCGCCGCCCTCGGATTCCTCGGCCGCCTCGTCATCCTCGATGACGTTGATGCCCATCTCGGACAGCATCGACATGACGTCCTCGATCTGCTCGCTGCTGACCTGCTCGGGCGGCAGGACGGCATTCAGCTGATCGTAGGTGATGTAGCCCCGCTCGCGCGCCTCGGCGATCATCCGCTTGACCGCCGCCTGACTCATGTCCAGCGAATGGGCGTTGTCGTCCTTGTCGGTCTTGTCGTGGTCATCGTCCTTGGCGGCCATCCAGGGCTCCTTCTCGGCGAGAACATTTGGCGCGGTCGATTCGCCGAGGGTCGCGAATCAGCGCAAAATCGTGTCGGTTCTAGCGCGCTTCCCGGCCGATTCAAAGGCCGTGCGCGCTGATGATTCGCAACTGGCGACCGGGCGATTCGGCTCAGCGCCGCGGCGGCTTGCGCCAGATCTGCCCGGAAAGCCAGTCGGACAGCTGCGCCGATAGGGCGTCGCTGTCCTCGTTCATGTCGCCCGAACTCTCCATTTCGGGGCGCTCCGCGCGGTGACGGGCGCGGTTGATCTGGTTGAGGCGCCAAGTCAGGCCCTCGTCCGCCTCGCCCTGGATCTCGGATTCGGCGCGCGGCAGTTCGTGATGGGTGGCACGGGCAACCTCCAACTTGTCCAGCAGGTCCAGAAGGATCAGCAGGGCGGCCTCGTCGTCCTTCTGCTCGATCACCGCCGGCGTCAGGCCGAGATGGGCGTTGCGCCGCAGCGTTTCAAGGCCGCGCCGCCCCGCCGGGCTGTCGCCCCGCGTCAGCAGATCATGCAGCAGCGCGGCGCGGTCGGGGTCCGGCGGCAGCAGCCGTTCCAGCCGCGCCTCGATGCGCGCGACCACCGAGGGACGCAGCGCGCAGATCAGCAGCGCCGCGCCTTCCATCAGGTCGTCGCCCCGGTCGGGCACGTTCGGCGCGATGGCGGTGATCGGCGCCCGCGGGGCCATCGAGGCCCCTTGGCGCCGGGCCGGGCCGCGCCCGGCCGCACCCGGCCGCGGGGTCGTCCTGCGGGCCGCGCCGAACATCTCCCACTGCTTGCGGCGGATGTCCTCGGCATAGAGCGCGCGGGTGCGTTCGTCGGGGATGCGCGCGACGGCCTCGGCCAGGCGGCGGTCCAGCGCGGCCTTGCGCTCGGGGCTGTCGAAAACCTGGCCCTGCGTCTCGCGCGCCCAGAGCAGGTCCAACATCGGCCGCGCCTGATCCAGCAGCGCGCCCATCGCGCCGGGCCCGGCCGCCCTGATCAGGTCGTCCGGGTCCTGTCCCGCGGGCAGGATGACGAAGCGCAGCGCCTGCCCCGGCCCCGTCAGCGGCAGCGCCAGGTCGATCAGCCGCTGCGCCGCACGCTGTCCGGCCGCGTCCCCGTCCAGGGCGATCACCGGCTCGGGCGAGACGCGCCACATCAGCCGCAGCTGTTCCTCGGTGATGGCGGTCCCCAGGGGGGCCACCGCGCCCCCGAAGCCCGCCCGGACCAGCGCGATGACGTCCATGTAGCCCTCGGCCACCACCAGGGGGGCGCCCTTGGACACCGCACTGCGCGCGGGGCCGAGGTTGTAGAGGTTGCGCCCCTTGTCGAAGAGCGGCGTCTCGGGGCTGTTGAGGTATTTCGCCCGCGCGTTCGGGTCCATCGCGCGCCCGCCGAAGCCGATGCAGCGCCCCTGCCCGTCGCGGATCGGAAAGACGATCCGGCCGCGGAACCGGTCATAGGCCGCGCCGCCGCCATCCGGGCGGGCGGACATGCCGGCCTCGACGATCTGCTCCTCGGCGAATCCCTTGTCGCGCAGGGCGGCGGTCAGGGCGCTGCGCTGATCGGGTGCGAAGCCGATCTCGAACCGCTCCAGCGCGGCGGCGTCCAGGCCGCGGCGGTCCAGATAGGCCCGCGCCTCGGCCGCGGCGCCGGTCTGCAGCTGCAGGCGGAACCAGCGGCTGGCGGCCTCGGTCACCTCCAGAAGCTGGCTGCGCCGGTCTGTGCGCTCGCGCTGGCGCGGGTCAGGCTCGGGCATGGTCAGCCCGGCCTCGGCGGCCAGCATCTTGACCGCGTCCATGAACTCCATCCCGTCATGCTCGCGCAGAAAGCCGATGGCGTCGCCCTTGGCCTGGCAGCCGAAGCAGTAGTAGAACCCCTTCTGGTCGTCGCAGTGAAAGCTGGCGGACTTCTCCTGGTGGAAGGGGCATGGCGCCCACCAGTCACCGCGCGCCTGGTTCGACTTGCGCAGGTCCCACGTCACCTTCTTCCCGATCACGCGGCTGATCGGAACGCGGTTGCGAATCTCGTCGAGGAATCCGGGAGGCAGGGACATGGGCGCGATTATCCGGCATGGCGCGCGGGGCGGCAAGGCGTCACGCGCCGACCGCCCCCCGCGCCAGGCCCCAGTAGATCTGGGCGATCCGCGCCCGGTCCAGACGGCCGCCCTCGCGGTACCAGTCGGTCACGCCGGTCAGCATGGCGATCAGCGCCAGCGTGGTCAGCTTGGGGTCCTCGATACGCATGACGCCCGCGGCGATGCCCGCGCGCAGGATGCCCTCCAGCAGCCCCTCATAGGCGCCGCGCAGCCGGGCGATGCGGTCGAAATTCTCGGGCGTCAGATTGCGCAGCTCCATGTAGGAGAGGAACACCGCGTCCGAACTGTCCAGGCTGAAGTCGATGTGGAAGCGCACGAACCGCTCCAGCCGGGCCAGCGGGTCCAGGGCCGGATCGTCGCGCCACGCGTCCAGAAGGTCGCGCATGTGGCTCTCCAGCAGCTCCGCCAGCAGCGCCTGCTTGTCGGGCGTGTAGGCATAGAGCGCCCCGGCCTGCACGCCCACCGCCGCCGCGATCTGGCGCATGGAGACGGCGGCATAGCCCTGGCGCGCGAACAGCCGCCGGGCGGTGTCGCGGATCAGGGGGCCGGTGATCTCGGCGCGGGAACCTTGGGTGCGGGCCATGAGCCTCTCTAGCCCGCGCCCGGCGGCGAGGGAAGGCGTTGCCGGCCGCCCCGCGCCGGCGTATCGTCCGGCCATGAGACATGCGCTGATCCTGATCCTGATCCTGGGGGCCTGTTCGCAAGACGCGGCCTATCCCGCCCTGCTGCCCACCGATCAGGTGCTGGCGCCGCCCGCCCTGCCCGCCCATGCCGCCCCCGCCGCGACCAGCGCCGCACCGGTCGAGACCGCGACCGCTGCCCGTGCCGCCGCCCTGCAGGCGCGGGCCGAGGCGCTGCGCGGCCCGGTGGTGGAGGATGCGCTGGTCACCCGCGCCGGGGCGACGCACACAGAATGATTGCCAGGCCGCGGCGCGACTGGTAAGAAGTTTTAACCAGTTGTACGAAAGGCCCGCCCATGCCCGTCATCACCAGCATCGAAGACCTCAAGCGGATGCACCGCGCCCGCACGCCGCGGATGTTCTACGACTACGCGGAATCGGGCAGCTATACCGAGCAGACCTTCCGCGACAACACGACCGATTTCGCGCGGCTGAAGCTGCGCCAGAAGGTGGCCGTGGACATGTCGAACCGCAGCCTGTCGCGCGAGATGGCGGGCCTGCCCGTCTCCATGCCCGTGGCGCTGGCGCCCGTGGGTCTGACCGGCATGCAGCATGCCGACGGAGAGATCCACGCCGCCCGCGCGGCCGAGAAGTTCGGCGTGCCCTTCTGCCTGTCCACCATGTCGATCTGCTCGATCGAGGACGTGGCCGCCCATGTGACGCAGCCCTTCATGTTCCAGCTCTATGTCATGAAGGACCAGGATTTCCTGGCCGCGATCATCGAGCGGGCCAAGGCGGCGCGCTGCAGCGCGCTGGTGCTGACGCTGGACCTGCAGATCTTGGGCCAGCGGCACAAGGACCTGAAGAACGGCCTGTCCGCCCCGCCCAAGATGACCCTGCCCACCATGCTGGACCTGGCCACCCGCTGGCGGTGGGGCATGGGCATGCTGAAGACGAAACGGCGGTTCTTCGGCAATATCGTGGGTCATGCCAAGGGCGTGGGCGACACCTCCAGCCTGATGAGCTGGACGGCCGAGCAGTTCGACGAGCGCCTGGACTGGGACAAGATCGCACGCATCCGCGACATGTGGGGCGGCAAGCTGATCCTGAAGGGCATCCTGGACCCGGAGGACGCGCGCATCGCCGCCGATTTCGGCGCCGACGCGATCATCGTCAGCAACCATGGCGGGCGGCAGCTGGACGGGGCGCTGTCCTCGATCCGCATGCTGCCGCATATCGTCAAGGCGGTGGGCGACAGGGTCGAGGTGCATATGGACGGCGGCATCCGGTCCGGCCAGGACGTGCTGAAGGCGCTGGCGCTTGGCGCGCACGGCACCTGGATCGGGCGCGCTTGGCTGCACGGTCTGGGCGCGATGGGCGAGGCAGGCGTGACCCGCGCGCTGGAGATCATCCGCAAGGAGCTGGACATCAGCATGGCCCTGTGCGGAGAGCGTGACCTGAACCAGGTCGGCCCGCAGAACCTGCTGATCCCGCGGGACTTCCTGGACGAATACGCGATCGCCTAGATCAGCCGCAGCAGCCAGCGGTGGCGGCGTCCGGCCGCCACGACCGCCCAGACTAGGGCAAAAGGCAGCGCGATCCCCAGGATCACGCCCCAGCCCGGATGATCGACGCCCAGCATCGGCAGCCCCTGCAGCACCAGAACGTGCATGACATAGATGCCCGCCGCGGCCCGCCCCAGGGGCAGGTCGGTCACGGGTGCGCGCCAGCGCATGACCAGCATCAGCAGCGCCGGGCACAGCAGCAGATGGCCCAAGGGCATCTCCAGCAGCGGCTCCTCTCCGATGCGGCGCAGCCAGGCGTGGCTTTCCAGCACCGTCGCGGCCAGGCCGAGGCCGGCGATCAGCCACAGTGCGCCTGCGGACAGGCGGGGCGGCGACTGCGCCATCAGCCAGCCCATCGCCAGATAGGGATAGAGATAGAGCGGGCCGTTGCGGTAATGCTCGACCGGGACATCCGAGAGGCCCGCCATGCGCAGATATTGCAGCCCCATGCCCGCAGCCCCCAGCACGATGGCCGATCCGATCACCGCCCCGCCCCCGAGGCGCACCATCGCGGCCAGAATGATGCCGGCGATGGCCAGCCCCTCCAGGAACCACAGATGCATGAAGCCCAGCAGCAGCTCGCTCAGCGTCAGCGACAGGGGGCGTTCGCTGTAGTAGAACCACAGGAACAGCAGATAGACCCCGCTCCAGACCGCGTAACGCGCCAGAAGGCCGCCCGCCCAGGGCGAGATCCGCCCGTGCCGGATCACCTGGCCCAGAAACAGCCCCGCGATCAGCGTGAAGACCGGCACCGCGACGCGCAGCGTGCTGTTGCCGAGCGCCAGGCCCCAGAGCCCGGCCGCGCCGGCATCGCGCAGCGTCTCGCGCGCGAGGCCCGAATGGGCCAGCACCACGAAGGCGGCCAGGACCACCCGGAGATAGTCCACCGACATCAGCCGCGCCTGCGCGCCATCCGTCCTTGCCGTCACCCTGCGCCTCCCCGAGCCCCGCCGTCCGCCTGCCGGGACGCGCCGCCCCGGTCGGTCCATGGGCCATAGCGGCCCCGGGCCTGGCAAGTCAATTCGCCCGCGGGCGCGGCTTTTTACGGCTTCACATCGGGGTCGGGCTGGGGTATGGGCACCGCTTGGCGCCACGCACCCTTGGAGGGTGGCGCCGTCAACACTGTTTAAGGATTACAGCAATGGCCAAAGAGATTCCGAATCTGGTGGCCGAGGCACGCGCGGGGTCAGGCAAGGGGGCCGCCCGCCAGGCTCGCCGCGACGGCAAGGTGCCCGGTATCGTTTATGGTGACGGCAAGGACCCGGTCACCATCCAGTTCGACTTCAACAAGCTGCTGACCGCGCTGCGCGCCGGCCGCTTCAAGTCCACCCTGTGGAACCTGCAGGTCGAGGGCCAGGACGACGTCCGCGTCATCTGCCGCGGCGTGCAGCGCGATGTCGTCAAGGATCTGCCGATCCACATCGACTTCATGCGCCTGCGCCGGACCTCGAAGGTGAACCTGTTCATCCCGGTCGAGTTCGTGAACGAGGACAAGTGCCCCGGCCTGAAGCGCGGCGGCACCCTGGTGACCGTGCGCCCCGAGGTCGAGCTGGTCGTGACCGCGGGTGACATACCCGATCACATCACCGTCGATCTGGAAGGCCTGAACGTCGGCGACACGATCCACATCGAGGACGTCAAGCTGCCCGCGGGCGTCAAGACGACCATCGACCGCAACTTCGTGATCGCCAACATCGCCGCCCCGTCGGCGCTGCGCGCCGAGGACGACGAGGCCGAGGCCGAAGGCGAAGCCGCCGAGACCGCCGAGGCCTGATCCCGCGCGGATCGGTCGCATGACCCTGGGGGCGGTGCCATCGGCGCCGCCCCTTTCCATTCCGCCCCCGCCTTGCTAGCCCAGACCGCATGGAGACACGCATGGAACCCGTCCACATCATCGGCGCCGGCCTGGCCGGGTCCGAGGCCGCTTGGCAGATCGCCCGCATGGGCGTGCCCGTCGTGCTGCACGAGATGCGCCCCCAGGTCGAGACCTTCGCCCACAAGACCGGCGACTGCGCCGAGATGGTCTGCTCGAACAGCTTCCGCTCGGATGACGACGTGATGAACGCGGTGGGCCAGCTGCATTGGGAGATGCGCGCCGCAGGCGGTCTGATCATGGAAATGGCGGGCCGCCACCGCCTGCCCGCGGGCGGCGCGCTGGCCGTGGACCGCGAGGCCTTCTCGGCCGCGGTGACGGCCGCGATGCAGGCCGATCCGCTGATCACCATCCAGCCCGGCGAGATCACCGAGCTGCCCGATACCGGCAACTGGATCGTGGCGACGGGGCCGCTGACTTCGGACGCGCTGGCCGGCGCGATCCGCGGCGTGACAGGGACCGAGGCGCTGGCCTTTTTCGACGCGATCGCGCCCATCGTGCATGCCGACACGATCGACATGTCGATTGCCTGGGAGCAGTCGCGCTATGACAAGGGCGAGACCCTGGCCGAGCAGAAGGCCTATATCAACTGCCCGATGACGCGCGACGAATACGAGGCCTTCATCGACGCGCTTCTGGCCGCCGACAAGACCGAGTTCCACGAGGGCGAGACGGCGGGCTATTTCGACGGCTGCCTGCCCATCGAGGTGATGGCCGAACGCGGCCGCGAGACCCTGCGCCACGGCCCGATGAAGCCGGTGGGCCTGACCAATGCGCACAAGCCCGAGGAGAAGGCCTATGCCGTTGTCCAGCTGCGCCGCGACAACGCCTTGGGGACGCTTTACAATATCGTGGGCTTCCAGACCAAGATGAAATACGGCGCGCAGACCCAGGTGTTCCGCATGATCCCCGGCCTGCAGGAGGCCAGCTTCGCGCGCCTTGGCGGCATCCACCGCAACAGCTTCCTGAATTCGCCCACCCTGCTGGACGACCGGATGCGGCTGCGGCTGCGACCGAACCTGCGCTTTGCCGGACAGGTGACCGGGGTCGAGGGCTATGTCGAAAGCGCCGCGATGGGGCTGCTGGCCGGCCGCATGGCCGCGGCGCAGGCCCTGGGCCGCGACCTCGCGCCGCCGCCCTTCACCACCGCGATGGGCGCGCTGGTCAACCACATCACCGGCGGGGCCGAGGCCAAGACCTTTCAGCCAGTGAACGTGAATTTCGGCCTGTTCCCGCCGCTCCCCGACACGCGGTCGGGGCGGCGCGGCCGCAAGGACCGCTATCCGGCCTATACGCAGCGCGCCAAGGACGATTTCGGCGCATGGCTGGCCGCCCAGTAACGCGCTTTGCGCCCTCGCCCACGGGGCTGCTGCATCTCGGTCATGCCTTCTCGGCCCTGACGGCGGCGGCGCAGGGAGACTTCCTGCTGCGGATCGAGGATATCGACCGCGACCGCTGCCGCCCCGAATACGAGGCCGCGATCTTCGAGGACCTGGCCTGGCTGGGCTTGAGCTGGCCCGTCCCGGTCATGCGGCAATCGGACCGCATGGCGGCCTATCGGGAGGCACTGGAGCGGCTGTCGCCGTTGACCTATCCCTGCCGGTGCCGCCGGGGCGACATCCGCGCGGCCCTGTCGGCCCCGCAGGAGGGCGCCCTGCCCGCCGGGCCGGACGGGCTCATCTATCCCGGCACCTGCCGGGGGCGCAGCCACGCGGAGGCCGGGCCCGATGACGTGATCCGCTTGGATGCGGCCCGCGCCTTCGATGCGCTTGGGCGGGACGCGGTGGCCTTCACCGATCAGGGCAGGCGGCATGTCCTGACCCGACAGCAGTTCCTGGACGGGATCGGCGACGTGGTCCTGTCACGGCGCGGGATGGGCACGTCCTATCACCTGGCGGTGGTGGTGGACGATGCGGCGCAGGGGGTGACGCTGGTCACGCGGGGGCTGGACCTGTTCGCCTCCACCCATATCCATGTCCTGCTGCAGCATCTGCTGGACCTGCCGGTGCCGGACTATCTGCATCACCGGCTGATCCGCGACACAGCGGGGCGGCGTCTGGCGAAACGCGACGATGCCCGCGCCATCCGGCAGTACCGTGCCGAAGGCGCGAGCCCCGCCGACATCCGCCGGATGGTCGGGCTCTAGGCGATGGGGTCGGTCAGCACGACCTCGGCCCCGTCCCGGATGCCGGTGAAGAAGCAGCTGCGCCGGTTCGTGTGGCAGGCGGGCCCGGTCTGGTCGACCAGCACCAGCAGACAGTCGCGGTCGCAATCGACCCGCATCTCGATCAGCTGCTGGACATGCCCCGAGCTTTCGCCCTTGATCCAGAACGCCTGGCGCGACCGCGACCAATAGGTCACGCGCCCCGTCTGCAGCGTGCGGGCCACGGCATCCGCGTTCATCCAGGCCATCATCAGCACCTCGCCCGTCGCGGCGTCCTGCGCGATGGCGGGGATCAGCCCGGCCGCGTCGTATTTCAGGCTGGAGGGGTCGAACATCGGGTTTCCTTTCGGCATGGCCGTGCCTATCTAATCCCCGATCAGCGCTGATGAAACCCCAGGGACCACGCATGGCCGAGACCGATCTGATGCAGCTCTACTCGCGGCGCATCCTGGCGCTGACCACGGCGATCCCGCATCAGGGACGGCTGGAGGGCGCGCAGGCCAGCGTCCAGCGCCGCTCTCCGCAATGCGGATCGTCTGTGACGGTGCATCTGTCGCTGGCCGACGGCCGCATCAGCGGTTTCGCGCAGGAGGTGCGGGCCTGCGCCCTGGGGCAGGCCTCGGCCTCGGTTCTGGGCCAGGCGGTGATCGGGATGGACCGCGCAGGCATCGCGCAGGCGCGCGACCAGCTGCTGGCCATGCTGACCGGGGATGCCCCGGCCCCCACCGCACCCTTCGCGGATCTGGAGGCGCTGACCCCGGCGCGCGCCTATCCGAACCGGCATGCCTCGATCCTGCTCGCGTGGGATGCGACGCTGGAGGCGATGGACAAGGCCGCCTGAAAGGGCCGCATGAAAAGGGCCGACCCCTTGCGGGGCCGGCCAGGTGCGCGAGCTTTGGGGACGGATGGCGCACAGGCGGGGCGCCATCCCTGCGTCGCGGGGCAGTCGGTCAGACCTGCAGGATGGCGGGCAGCCACAGCAGGGCTATCATGGTCAGGCTGAGCGTGGCGGCACCGATGAGGTCGATGGCAGTGTCCTTGGTCATGGCGGCAACTCCTCTCTGTTGCTTTTTTGTTCTCATGTTCTTTCGATTCGGTAAAGAACTTTTTAAGAACATTTTGCTTTGTCAGCCGACCTGTATCAATCGAATCGCCTGATCCTGCTGCATCAGCCACATCAGCAGCCGCAGCGCCTGCCCGCGCGGGCTCTCCAGCGTCGGGTCGCGCTCCAGAAGCGCGCGGGCGTCCTGACGCGCCACCGCCATCAGCCCGGCCTGATGTTCCAGATCCGCGATGCGGAACCGCGGCAGGCCCGACTGCGCGGTGCCGATGACATCGCCCGCGCCGCGCATTTCGAGGTCAACCTCCGCAATGCGGAACCCGTCCTCAGTGTCGCGCAGCGTGGTCAGGCGGCGGGCGCCGGTCTCGTTCAGCGGCCCGTGATACATCAGCAGGCAGGTCGAGGCCCCCGCCCCGCGCCCGACCCGCCCCCGCAGCTGATGCAGCTGCGCCAGGCCAAAGCTCTCTGCGCGTTCGATCACCATGATCGTGGCCTGCGGCACGTCCACGCCCACCTCGATCACCGTGGTGGCGACCAGCAACTGCGCGGTGCCATCGGCGAAATCGGCCATGGCCGCGTCGCGTTGGTCAGGGGGCATCTGGCCGTGGATCAGCCGCACCCGCTCGCCGAAGATCGCGCGCAGATGGGTGAAGCGCGCCTCGGCCGCGGTCAGGTCGGTCACCTCGCTCTCCTCGACCAGGGGGCAGACCCAATAGGCGCGCGCGCCCTGCGCCATGGCAGCCCGCAGGCGGTCGGTCACCTGATCCAGCCGCGTGTCCGCGATCATCACCGTGGTGATGGGCTGGCGTCCGGGGGGCTTTTCGTCCAGCACCGACAGGTCCAGATCGCCGTATTGCGACAGGGCCAGCGACCGCGGGATGGGCGTCGCGGTCATGATCAGCATGTCGGGCGGCACGTCGCCCTTGGCCGACAGCTCCAGCCGCTGCGCCACGCCGAAGCGGTGTTGTTCGTCGATGATGGCCAGGCGCAGGTCGCGGAAGGTCACGTCCTTCTGGAACACCGCATGGGTGCCGACCAGGATATCGATGGTTCCCTCCGCCAGATCGGTCAGGATCTGGCCGCGCAGGTCGCGCTTGTCGCGCCCGGTCAGCGCGGCCAGCCGCACCCCCGCCGCCCGCGCCAAGGGCTCCAGCGCGCGGGCATGCTGGCGGGCCAGGATCTCGGTCGGGGCCATCAGCACTGCCTGTCCCCCGGCCTCGACCGCGACCAGGGCAGCCATCAGCGCGACCAGCGTCTTGCCCGCGCCGACATCGCCCTGCAGCAGGCGATTCATGCGACGGTCGCTGGCCATGTCCTCGGCGATCTCGGCGATGGCGCGGCTCTGGGCGCCGGTGAGCGGCCAAGGCAGGCTGTGCAGCACGCGCGCGCGCAGGCGGCCGTCACCGGCGCTGGCCCGGCCCTTCAGCCGCCGCCGGTCGCGCCGCACCAGGGCCAGCGTCATCTGATGCGCCAGGAATTCGTCATAGGCCAGCCGCGCCCGCGCCGGGCTGTCGGGCGACAGATCCGCGGGCGAGGTCGGCGCATGGGCCATCCGCAGGGCCTGGACGAAACCGGGCCAGCCGCGCGTGGCCACGACCTGCGTGTCGATCCACTCCTCGACCGCTGGCACCCGCTCCAGCGCGGCGGCGGCGGCCCGTGCCATCATGCGCTGCGTCAGACCCGCCGAGAGCGGGTAGTGCGGCTCGAACCCCGCCGGAAGGGGCTGAGCTTCGGGCAGGACGTGATCGGGATGGATCATCTGCGCATGGCCGTCGAACAGCTCCAGCTTGCCGCTGAGGACACGACGCTCGCCCAGGGGCAGCTGGCCCGCGATCCAGGCCTCATGCGCGCGGAAGAAGACCAGCGTCAGGTCCTGGCCCGCATCGTCCGTGCAATGCACCCGGAACGGGCGGCCCCGGACCTGCGGCGGGTGGTGGCGGATCACGGTGACGGTGATCGTCACGATCTCGGGCGGGCGCGCCTCGGACAGGGTGGCGATGCGGCGGCGGGTAACGCCGCTGGCGGGCAGCGTCAGGACCAGATCGCGCGGCTTGTCGATGCCCATCTGCTCCAGCGCGGCGCGACCCTTGGGGCCGATGCCGGGCAGCGTGTCGATGGCCGCGAACAGCGGAAACAGCACGGGCGGGCGGCCCTTGGGCGCGGTCATCCGGCCCCCGCGATGCGCAGCCATTCGTCCTCGTCGATGACGGTGACGCCCAGGGCCTCGGCCTTGGTGGCCTTGGACCCCGCCCCCGGCCCCGCGATCAGCAGGTCGGTATTGGCGCTGACGGAGCCCGCGACCTTGGCGCCCATCGCCTCGGCCCGCGCCTTGGCCTCGGCGCGGGTCATCCGCTCCAGCGTGCCGGTGAAGACCAGGGTCTTGCCCGAGATCTCGGTCTGCGCCCCGCCGCGGTCCTGCACGGGCAGGATCTCCAGCATGCCCGCCAGCCGGTCGATCGAGGCGCGTTCGCTGGGCTGGGCAAAGGTCGTGACCAGCGACGCGACCAGCACCGCGCCGATTCCGTCGATGCCGGTCAGCTCGGCCCAGTTCGGGCTGTCGGGCAGGCTGGCGCGGCGCGCCTTGTCGTCGGGGGCGGTGAAGGCGGGCTCGGAGGCGGCCCCGTCGATGGCCGCGACCAAGGCGGGCCAGTCGTGGAAGTGGCGGGCCAGCGTGGCCGACGCGACCTCTCCGACATGGCGGATGCCCAAGGCAAAGATCAGTCGCGCCAAGGGGATGCGGCGGCGCTCCTCGATGGCCGCGAACAGCTTTTCCGCAGACCGTTCGCCGAAGCCGTCGCGGTTCTTCAGCTTGGTCAGGTTCGCCCCGTCGCGGGCGGCGAGGGTGAAGATGTCGGCAGGCTCGCGGATGGGCAGCTGGTCGTCGGCGAAGAACATCTCGATCTGCTTCGCGCCCAGCCCGTCGATGTCGAAGGCCGCGCGGCTGACGAAATGCTTCAGTTTCTCGACCGCCTGCGCGGGGCAAATCAGCCCGCCGGTGCAGCGGCGCACGCTGTCGCCCGGCTCGCGGATCGCGTCCGAGCCGCATTCGGGGCAATGCGTCGGAAAGACATAGGGGCTGTCGCCGCGCCGGCGCGACAGGTCCACATCCGCGATCTTGGGGATGACGTCGCCCGCGCGATAGACCTGGACCCAGTCGCCCTCGCGGATGTCGCGACCCTCGCGGATCGGCGCGCCGGTATTGTCGCGCCCGGCGATGTAATCCTCGTTGTGCAGCGTCGCGTTGGACACCACCACCCCGCCCACGGTCACCGGCTCCAGCCGCGCGACCGGAGACAGCGCGCCGGTGCGACCCACCTGGATCTCGATCCGCTCCAGCCGCGTCCAAGCGGTCTCGGCCGGGAACTTGTGCGCCAGGGCCCAGCGCGGTGTCGTCGACCGGAATCCCAGCCGCGCCTGCAGCGCGAGGTCGTTGACCTTGTAGACCACCCCGTCGATGTCATAGCCCAACGTCGCCCGCTGCTGCTCAATCTCGCGCCAGACGGCGATCAGCCCCTCGGCGTCCTGGCAGAGCCGGGTCAGCGGATTGGTCATGAAACCCAGCGCGGCCAGGCGCTGAACCGCCTCCATCTGCGTGCCCGCCAAGGGCTGGGACAGCTCGCCCCAACCGTAGGCGAAGAAGCGAAGCGGACGGCGGGCGGTTACCGCAGGGTCGATCTGGCGCAGCGATCCGGCGGCGGCGTTGCGCGGATTGGCAAAGACCCGCGCCGCCCCTTCGGCGTTCAGGGCGGCGAAGTCGTCATGGCTCATGTAGACCTCGCCCCGGACCTCCAGGATGGCGGGGGCGCCAGGCGGCAGGGTCTGGGGAATGTCGCCGATGGTGCGCGCGTTCGCGGTGACGTTTTCGCCCACCGCGCCATCGCCGCGGGTGGCCGCCTGGATCATCACGCCGTCCTCGTAGCGCAGCGACAGCGACAGGCCGTCGATCTTGGGTTCGGCCGTCAGAGACAGGGGCTGGTCCGGCGCCAGGCGCAGAAAGCTGCGGATGCGGGCGATGAAGTCGCCCACGTCCTCTTCCGTGAAGGCGTTCCCCAGTGACATCATCCGTTGGGCGTGGACGACCTTGCCGAAGCCCTCGGCCGGGGCCGCGCCGACCTTGCCGGTGGGGCTGTCGGCGGGCGCGAGATCCGGGAAGGCCCGCTCCAGCGCGCCCAGCCGCGCCTTTATCGCGTCATAGGCCGCGTCCGAGATCGTCGGCCTGTCACGGCCGTGATAGGCCTCGTTCGCCTCGGCCACCCGCGCGGCCAGATCCGCGATCTCGACCGCCGCGGCCTCCGGCGTCATCGTCTCGACCGGCTGCGTCTCAGGAAACTCTGCTGCCATCGCCGCCCCCTTCGTCCTGCGGGCCGGTCGCATCCGGCCCCGTCAGGTGCGGGTATCGCCCAAGGGACCGCGCAGGTCCAGAAGGGCCGTGCGCTCAGGCGCCGATGGCCAGACGTTCCTCGTTTCCGGGCGCGGGATCGCGCAGCACATAGCCGCGACCCCAGACGGTCTCGATATGGCTCTCGCCGCCCAGCGCCTCGGACAGCTTCTTGCGCAGCTTGCAGATGAACACGTCGATGATCTTAAGCTCGGGTTCGTCCATGCCGCCGTAGAGATGGTTCAGGAACATCTCCTTGGTCAGCGTGGTGCCCTTGCGCAGGCTCAGCAGTTCCAAGATCTGGTATTCCTTGCCGGTCAGGTTCACCGGCTTGCCCTTAACCTCGACCGAGCGCGCGTCCAGGTTCACGGTGATCTCGCCGGTGCGGATCAGGGCCTGGCTGTGCCCCTTGGAGCGGCGGATGATCGCCTGGATGCGCGCCTGCAGCTCCTCCCGGTTGAAGGGCTTGGTCATGTAGTCGTCGGCCCCGAAACCGAAGCCGCGCAGCTTGCTCTCGGTGTCGTCCGAGCCGGTCAGGATCAGGATGGGCGTGTCGATCCGCGCCAGGCGCAGATGCCGCAGCACCTCCATGCCGTGCATGTCCGGCAGGTCAAGGTCCAGCAGGATCAGGTCGTAGTCGTAGAGCTTGGCCAGATCGATGCCTTCCTCGCCCATGTCGGTGAGGAAGACGTTGTAGCTGGCCGCCGTCAGCATCAGTTCGATCGCGCGGGCGGTGCTGGGATCGTCCTCTACCAGAAGAATTCGCATGGCCTGATCTTTCCCTGATTCGTCAAAAGGTCCTGTTCCGACAATCCGCTGAACTGGTTAAGATGTCGTTACCGTGCCCCGTTTCTGACAGATGCAACCTATGGTTGTCTATACTTTTGCAGGGCGGTGACCTTCAGCGCCGCCTTTCCGTGGCGCATGACGGCTGTGCACCAGCCGTCGAACTCCTCCTCCGACAGACCGTAGCGCCGCAGCGCCTCGTCCCGCGTGATCAGGCCGTGAGAGACCGCCAGCACGACCGTCTGTTTGCGGCTGGCGACCCAGCGCGTATCCGCCAGCGGCAGATCGGCGACGCTGAGGATGCGCCCGTCATCCAGGGTGACGATCCGCGGGCCGGAGGTCTTTTTCACGAACATTGAAGGTCCTTCCATCTCGTCCTGCCAGTTCTGCGCCAGATCGCTTAAGGCCGGGTTAGCCGTGGCGATGGAATCGCTGTCGTCCGGGGTTGAGAATGAGGCCAATTTACCTATATTTTGACGCATTCCGCATTGTGCCGCCCGTTCACGCATGCCCACCGGGCCGAAAGTCCTATCCATGATCCCGACCCCTGCCCTGCGCGCCGACGCGCCGTCCGCCCCGTTGAACAGCCTCGGCTTTGCCAAGCCGCCGTCGCGGACCCGCGTCGTGGTCGCGATGTCGGGCGGCGTCGACAGTTCCGTGGTGGCCGCGCAGCTGAAGGCGGAGGGCTATGACGTGATCGGCGTCACGCTGCAGCTCTACGATCACGGCGCGGCGTTGGCCAAGAAGGGCGCCTGCTGCGCGGGCCAGGACATCCACGACGCCCGCCGCGTGGCCGAGCGCATGGGCTTTCCGCATTACGTCCTGGATTACGAGAACAAGTTCCGCGAATCCGTGATCGACGAATTCGCTGATGCCTACCTGTCCGGCGCGACGCCCGTGCCGTGCATCCGCTGCAACGAGCGCGTCAAGTTCCGCGACCTTCTGGAGACCGCGCGCGATCTGGACGCCGACTGCATGGCGACGGGGCACTACATCCAGCGCAAGCCCGGCCCCCACCGGGCCGAGCTGCACATGGCCGCCGATCCGAACCGGGACCAGAGCTATTTCCTGTTCTCGACCACGCAGGAGCAGCTGGATTTCCTGCGCTTTCCATTGGGCCATCTGGTGAGCAAGGCCGAGACCCGCGCGCTGGCCGCGGAATACGGGCTGGCGGTCGCGGACAAACCCGACAGCCAGGACATCTGCTTCGTGCCCAATGGCGACTATGCCGCGGTGATCGAGAAGCTGCGCCCCGGCGCGGCCGATCCCGGCGAGATCGTGGATCAACAGGGCAATGTCCTGGGCCGCCATCGCGGCGTCATCCATTACACGATCGGGCAGCGCCGCGGCCTAGGCATCGGGGGACTGGGCGATCCGCTCTACGTCCTGCGGCTGGAGCCTGAAACGCGGCGCGTCGTCGTCGGCCCGCGCGAGGCGTTGTCGACCAGGTTGATCGGCGTGACCGAGGTCAACTGGCTGGGCGATCAGCCCTTCGAAGGCGAGATCCCCTGCCTGGTGCGCATCCGCTCGACCCGGCCGCCGCGGCCCGCGATCCTGCGCCCCCTGCCCGGCCGCCGCGCCGAGGTCGAGCTGATCGACCCCGAGGACGGCGTCAGCCCCGGCCAGGCCTGCGTGTTCTATGCCGAGGACAGCACCCGTGTCCTGGGCGGCGGCTGGATCAGCCTGCGTCGGCGGCCAGCTGCCTGATCCGGGCGATCATCGCGCGCACCCCGTTCGAACGCTGCGCCGACAGGTGTTCGTCCAGGCCCAGCCGCGCCAAGGCGGCGGGCGCGTCGATGCGGTCGACCTCGGCCACCGGGACGCCCGAATAAAGTGCATGCAGCACCGCGATCAGCCCGCGCACGATCAGCGCGTCGCTGTCGCCCTGAAAGTCGAAGCGCCCGTCCGCGATCTGCGGATGGATCCAGACCTGGCTGGCGCAGCCGTCGACCTTGGTGGCCGGAACCTGCAGGGCCGCGTCCATCGGCGGCATCGCCTTGCCCAGTTCGATGACGTGACGATAGCGATCCTCCCAGTCGTCCAGGAAATCGAAGGTTTCGGCGATGTCCTCGAAGGCGGCGGTGGCCATGGGATGCTCCTCTGTGCGGTGCCTTGGCCTATCGCGGCGCGCCGGTCAGGTCAAAGAGGCTTTTCCGCGCGGGCCGGATCGCCTATCACGAAGCAGGACTGCCAGAGGGATGCGCCATGACCAGACTGACCCTGCCGCTGCTGATCGGTGCCCTGATCCTGTCGGGATGCGGGCGTCTTGGCGACAGCGGCTGGAACCCGCTGGCTTGGGGTCCGGGCCGCGCCCAGCCCGACACGCTGACCCCGGAGGGCGGCTATGCCCGCGCCCGCGATCCGCGTCCCTCGGTTCCCCAGATCATCGCGACCGAATGGCAGCCGCTGACCGACGGCCGCCTGCTGGTCGTGCGTGGATTCGCACCCTACAAGGGCTATCATTCGGCAGAGCTCGTCCGCGCGGAGCTGCGCCCCGGCGATCAGTTGCAGCCCGACGCCGACGGCGTCCTGCGCCTGCGCTTCGTCGCGGTTCCGCCCGCGGCCGATGCGACCCTGCTGCCCGCGGACCCCGTCACCGACCCGATCACGGTCGCCCTGCCCTTCAGCGCCCTGCGCCTCTCGCGCATCTCGGCGATCCAGATCGAGGCGGCGGACCGCGTGATCACGCTGACCCGCTAACCCGCTGACCTGCTGACCTGCTGACCTGCTGACCTGCTGACCTGCTGACCTGCTGACCTGCTGACCTGCTGACGCTTGCACCCGCCCTCCCGCCGCGCTAGTCCGTTGTGGTCGGAGGCGTGGCAGAGTGGCTTAATGCACCGGTCTTGAAAACCGACGTGGGTGCAAGCCCACCGTGGGTTCGAATCCCACCGCCTCCGCCATCATCCCTGTTGGGAACACGGACCGGCGCCCATCGCGGCGCGGAAATAGTCGTGTTTTCAAAGGGCTTTGCCTCCCCCATGCGAACCTCTGAGACTGCGCGCCGGGCCCTTTTCGGGCTCTGAACGCCGCTCTGTCTCTGTTCGGGCGAACCTCGTTGAATTCGGTTCGGTCGAATTTTTTCACGCATTTCCAATCGCCTGAGTTTCCACCGCGCCAAAACTTCGGGCCTTGTGTTGATCCCCTCGAGGGGAACAGAGCCACAATGTTGAGGGACAGAGATATCTGCAGGGAAGTGCGAAGAAGCCCGAAGAGCAGCGAAGATGTGCGAAGGGCCAACAATACAAGGGTGTGAGAGCGTCTGAGTCGATTTGCGAGGGCATGATGTCCGTGTCCTGCAGTGAAACTTAAATGGGGGCTTAAAGCCGACTTGAGATGAGAGTTCGGAGCATTGCCGAGCGCATCGAACGCGCCAAAGTGGCCAGCAATTGCAGGGGTATTAGGTAGGCGGCACCGGAAACCGGTGTGATCGGCCGCCATCCGAACCTACAAATCAAGCCGTAGCTTAGACATGCCAGTTGTAGGTTCGGAATTGTTCAATGATAACTGTGACTTACAAACTCACATGCATGGCAGGCACCATGCCCAAACCTACAACTGATTTCAGGTAAAAATGGGCGGTTTCCGATCAGCAGTTATGCTCAGGTGACGCCGTCCGCACCCGTCGCATTGCGCAATCTCGGCTGATGCTTTCCGCAGTTAACGCGCCCTATAACGCTGCGAGACACCGCTATACGTCAATCTGTTGCGTAGGGCAGAGCGATAGCGGCTACATGAAGCGTAGGAACAGATCGCTAACATCTAGACTCCGCACCGGCAGCGCGGTAAATGAATAGCCGCAGGGTGGTCTAGACCCTGCGGCTTAAGCAACCCGCCGTTGGCTGGCGGACTTTTAGGATATCCTGAAGCGGTGTTTAAGCCGTTCAGAGTCTGCGGTCAAGTCCAGTCAACGGCACTTCACGAGAAGTGACGATGAAAAGTAATCGAAACCCGAGCTATAAGCTCACATTTGATGACGCTCGTGTGATCTGGCAGCGCTACCGACGAGGAGACTTTCAGAATCGGATCGCTGCTGACTTCGACGTCAATCCAGGGCGTATTAACGAAGTGATCAAGGGCAAGCTGTTCCCTGGTAGTGACAGCGAGATCTGAACGCTAGTGAGACTGTGTCGGGCGGGGAGGTTTCCCCGCCCGATCTCATGTAGCACCTATCTCGTTCTATTTTTCCCGACGGGTGACGGCGTCCAAGATTGCGGCCAGGTAACGAAGCAGCAGCGAAAAGCCGCCGAGTCCCATTCCTAACAGGATGAGCCGGAACAGAAGGGCCCAATCTGCTTCGGTCACCGATCCATCGACGACATACCCGACGGTGTTAATGCCCTGCCACGTCGCCAACGCGTAACAAATCCAAGACGCTACCAACATGCCGACTGAGACGTCTAGCCGACGTGGGATAAGCATGCCGCTGGTTCGACTATTCTGACGCGCTGAACGAACTTCTGCGGAGGTGCTCTCGACCGTCATATCATTCCCTCGCTGTATGCCCCCACCACACCACTTGACCCAGGATGCGGATGCGATCCGCGTCGGCGGGGGCCACGAGCTCGGTCGGGAAGCCATCATTGTCTGAGTGTAGTAGAAGTGCCGTAGGAAGGCGTTCTATGCGCTTGACGCGCGCCTCTCCGTCCGGGCCGATCATGGCATAGATCTTGCGGCCTGTCGGAGTGACCTTTCTGCGATCGATCATCACCAGGTCGCCGTCGCAAAGGGTGGGCGCCATGCTGTCACCCTTGACCGGTAGGACCATCGCCGATGCAGGCGAGATGCCCTCTCTTGCCAGCCAGTCCCTGCGGAATGCAATCGCCCCGGCGGAGAGCTCGCCATCGTAGTCTGCGCCTGGTCCCGCTGACAGCTGCGCACTGTAGCGAGGCACAGCCGCGAACTCGTGCCCATCGATTTCGGCAGCAGATCCGCCTGCGTCGACACGCGGTGGCCCGATGTAGAGCTCAAGCCCCAGCGCCTCACAAATCTCGCTGACACGGTTCAGCGTAGGACCTGCTTTGCTTCGTCTGAGCACGTTGCGGAGCGCATCCACCGGGAGGCCATGCTTAGTTTCCACAGCAAAGGGACTGGTCCCGAGCTCGCTGAGCCTGGTCCTTACTGTCTCAGCGAAGGTCTCATCTGCACGGCTCATAGTTCGGGATATTTACCGAATAGCCCTTGCTTGACAATCGGGAACGTTACCGGCACAAATATCGGTAATGAAACCGAGAGAAGTGGCAATGAGCATCGAAGCAGTGCTGAAGCTCGCAGATCTTTACGTCGAGCATAGCGGCCTGAAGCAGTCGACCGTTTCGACATACGCCGCAGGCGACGGGAAGTTCTTCGGCAGTCTGGAAAGCGGGATAGCCGGATGCACGTTCCGGCGAGCTGACAAGGTGACGGCCTGGTTCTCTGAGAACTGGCCCGCCGACCTTGAATGGCCGCGCGACATTCCGCGCCCGGCGAAACCCAAATCCAAAGAGGCAGCATGATGAACAGGGACCGCCTGGACCTGCGCGATCTGGCACGCGGGGTTCTTACCGAGATGAGCGATGGCGACCGTGTCGCGCTGATGGCCGAGATGCTGACAGAACTGCGCGGGCCGCGCGCGCTGGACCTGCTGTCGGTGGCCCGCGCCTCTGCCAGCCTGCGGATGCAGGAGATCATCGACGCGCGCTATCCGCTGCACGAGCTGGCGGAGGTCTATGGCGGCCCGGCGGCAGTCAGGGCGCGGGTCTCCGGTGCTTGCGGAGAGCTGGCATGATCGGCGCGCAACAGGTCAAGCAGGCATGGGACAAGGCGCGACGTCAGGAAGGCGACGCGTCGTCCAGCCCCTCCTCGCTCAGCTGCGAGAAGGTCTCGATAAAGCTCTCGAACGCTAACCGTGTGACCCTGTCGGTGTCGGGCGACGATGCCAATGTGTCGATCACGTTGGTGATGCGCTCTCTGGCGATCGGGTCGTCCCGGACGGCGGCAGCACCAACCACCGACAGCAGCATCCCGAAGGCGCTGGTCAAGGTTTGGGCGGTATCCTCCAGCCGCTTGATGCGCCTGCGCAGATCATCGTTTTCGGCCATGAAATCCCTCCATCAGGTTGTTGGCACGGCTGATGGTAGGGGCCACCCGGCCCAGCCCAAAGCGGAAAGCGCGGGCCGGCCGGGTGGCGATCCTCTCTGCGCTCGGACGGCTGCGGCTGTCGAGATGCGAGAGCCTGCCCGCCCGCGCGCCCTCTCCTCCTCCCTGCGCGCGGGCTGGCAGCGTCTGAGCCGTCTTCGGCGGCGGCTGGATGACAGCCCCCTGGGCGATCTGATCGGAGCGGTCAGCATCTGGCTGATCGTGATCCTCTTCCTTCTCGGCACGGCCTGACGGCCCAAGTACATCGGACAGTGAGCATGAGCGACCCCATCCTGATCCAGAGCAAGACCAGCCTGCCCATTGACCAGATCGAGGTCACCGGGCGGCTGCGCCCCGTCAGCCCCGCCGGGGTGGCCACCATCGTCGCCTCGATCCGCGAGATCGGGCAACTGGCCAACCCGGTCGTGGTGCGCCAGCTGCGCCGCAAGGGCGAGGTGAACTGGCACGTCCTGGACGGCGCGCACCGTCTGTCCGCGGCGATCGAGCTTGGCTGGACCGAGGTCCCGGTGCGTGTCTTCGAGTGCACCGACGATCAGGCGCGGATCATGGAGATCGACGGGAACCTGTCGGGGGCCGAGCTGAACCCGCTGGACACCGCCGTCTTTCTGGCCACCCGCAAGGCGGTCTATGAGCGCCTGCACCCCGAAACCAAGGCCGCAACTGGTGCAGAGCTGGTGGCAAAGCGGTGGGGCGATACGAGCGACATCGTGTCGTTCGTAACCGCCACCGCGGAGAAATTCGGTCTGTCCAAGCGCCATGTTGAGCGGTTGGTTTCGGCTGGCAGCAAGCTGGGGCCGGATGAGATCGTGCGGCTGCGCAAGGCCCCCCGGCAGGTCACCCTGAAGGACCTGCAGGACATTTCGAAGATCAACAGCCCGTCGGATCGCTATGACGTGGTCGATGCGCTGGTCGAGGGATCGGCCAAGTCGGCCAGCGCCGCGCTGAAGGCCCGGCGCGGACCTGCCGCGCCCGTAGAGGCGGACCCGCTTGAAGAGCAGTTCAAGGCCCTGTCAAAGGCCTGGTCCCGCGCGGGTGTCGCAGCCCGGCGGCGGTTCATCGCCGCGCATGTGGACGATCTGACCCCCCTGATCCTGGACGAGGCCGCGCGGCATGACGATCCCGCGATCGTCGCGATGCATGCCCGACTGAGCGCGGTGGCCGCAGAATGACACGTATCACCCCTCAGCAGGAATGGTGGACGGCGGGCGAGTTGGCCGCCTCGGGCCTGCCGGACCTGCCCAGCACCCAACAGGGCGCTGATGCGCTGGCCAAGCGCCTGGACTGGCGGGCCAATCCGCAGTTCGCGCGACGGCGGGCCGGGCGCGGCGGGGGTTGGGAATATCATTGGAAGCTGCTGCCGTCGCGCGCGCAGGCCGCGCTGCTGCGGTCGGTCGCCACCCCGGCTGAGTCCGAGGATGCCGGGCGCATGGACCGCGGTGCGGCTTGGGCCTGGTTCGACGGTCTGCCCGCGCCGGTCAAGGACGAGGCGCGGGACCGTCTGCGCATCATCCAGCTGGTCGAGGCGCTGCAGGGCGCCCTGGGCAAGTTCATGGCGGTCGAGACCATCGCCCGCAATGAGAAGAAGGCCGCCCGGACCATCTGGAACTGGTTCGAGATGATCGGCTGCGTCGATGAGGCCGATCGGCTGCCCTATCTGGCCCCACGCCACCGGGCCGCCAAGCCGCGCCGTGAGCGCGCCCAGTGCAGCCCCCAATTTCTGGACTGGCTGAAGGCGGATTACCTCCGCCTTGCGGGGCCGAGCTTCAACAGCAGCTATGAGCGGGCCGCCAAGCTGGCCAAGGCCCATGGCCTTGCGGTGCTGACGCTGCGCACCGCGCGCCGGTGGATGGAGGAGAATGTGCCGCGGGTGACCCAGATCTTTGCCCGCGAGGGTGAGAAGGGTCTGGCGCGCTGTTTCCCGCCGCAGATCCGCGACCGGACCCAGCTGGAGGCCATGGAGGCCGTCAACGCCGACTGCCACAAGATCGATGTCTTCGTGCAGTGGCCCGGCATCGACAAGCCCGTGCGCCCGCAGATCGTGGCCTTCCAAGACCTATATTCCGGCAAGATCCTGTCCTGGCGCGTCGACCTGGACCCGAACAAGGTGGCGGTCATGTCCGCCCTGGGCGAGCTGGTCGAGGCCTTCGGGGTGCCGCGTCACTGCCTCTTCGACAACGGCCGGGAATTCGCCAACAAGTGGCTGACCGGCGGAGCGCCCACGCGGTTCCGGTTCAAGGTCCGCGCGGACGATCCCCTTGGCGTTCTGCCGATGCTGGGCATCAAGGTCCACTGGGCCACCCCTGGCCATGGTCAGGCCAAGCCGATCGAGCGGGGGTTCCGCGACTTTGCGGACCGCATCGCCAAGGACCCGCGCTTTGCCGGGGCCTATGTCGGCAACCGCCCGGATGCCAAGCCTGAGGATTACGGCAGCCGCGCCGTGGCGCTTGAGGATTTCCTGACCGTCCTGGACGAGGGCATCCGCGACCACAACGCCCGCCAGGGGCGTCTGTCTGACACGGCGCGGGGCCGCAGCTTCGATGACACCTTTGCCGAAAGCTATGCCCGCGCGCCCATCCGCAAGGCCACGCCGGAACAGCACCGCCTGTGGCTGATGGGTCAGGAGGTCCGCAAGCTGAACGCCAATCACGGCGGGCTGCTGCTGTTCAAGAACGGCTATTGGTCGGACTGGATGAACGAGCATGCCGGCCGCCGCGTCGTGGCCCGCTTCGACCCCGAGAACCTGCATGCCGGGGTCTTCCTCTACACCCCCGAGGGCGAGTTCCTTGGTCAGGCAGAGTGCCGCGAGAAGGTCGGCTTCTTCGACATGGTCGGCGCCAAACTGCACCAGCGGCAGCAGCGTCTGCGCCGCAAGGCCGAGAAGCAGCTGCTGGAGGCGATGCGCCCCGTCGGCGTCGGCCATCTGGCGGATGCGCTGAACGCGCTCGATCGGCCCGAGACGCCGCTGGTCGAGGCCAAGGTGGTCGAGATGGCCCCGGTGCGTCGGCAAAGGCCGGTCTTCGAGCGCGAGATGCCCGTCCCGGAGGTCAGCGATGAGCTGGAGGAGCGCCGCGCCGGTGTCCTGCTGAGCTTTCGCCAGGCAGAGGCACAGCCGGTCGAAACAGAGGAGACGCCTGCCGACCGGTTCCGGCGCGCAATCGACATCCTGGTTCGATCGGAGGCGGGGCTGCCTGTCGGCAGCGCCGAGGCGGACTGGGTCGGGATTTATCAGAACACCCCTGAATTCACGCGGCAGCGGATGCTGTTCGAGGATTTCGGGGAAGAGGGGCTCGGTTGAGCCAGGAAGAACGCCGCGGGCGTGCAGACCCGCGGCGCAAAGAGACAACGTGAGGCAACGATGACAGAAGAACGCACCCTCTACAATACCGTCGCGCCGCTGAGGAATGTCGGCGCCCTGGTCGAGCTGATCGACCGCGTCCAGAAACGTGGTTTTGGCCTGCCCGGGATGGCCACCTTCTATGGCCCCTCTGGCTATGGGAAGACCACCGCCGCCGTCTACGCCGCGAACCGCTACCGGGCCTATACGGTGCAGGTCAAATCGGCCTGGACGGCCAAGAAGCTGTGCAGCGCGATCCTGCAGGACCTCGGCTTGCCGCCGGCCCGCACCATCGCGGACATGATCGACGACATCGCGGGCGAGATCGCCAAGTCGGGCCGTCCGCTGATCATCGACGAGGCCGATCAGCTGATCGGGCGCAACATGATCGAGATCGTCCGCGACATCTATGAGAGCTCGGGCGCGACCGTGATCCTGATCGGCGAGGAGCTGCTGCCGCAGAAGCTGCAGAAATGGGAACGGGTCCATGGCCGGATGCTGGACTGGGTGCCCGCGCAGCCGGGCGATCTGGGCGACGTCAAGCACCTGGCGCGCATCTATTGCGCAGGTGTCGATCTGGATGAGGAGTTGCTGGCCTATCTGCTGAAGGAGAGCAACGCCTCGATCCGGCGGATCTGCATCAACCTGGACCGCGTCCGGGAGTTCGCGCTGACCAAGGGCCTGAAGGCGGTGACCCGGAGGGACTGGGGCAAGGCGGGCTTCTTCACCGGCCATGCCCCCGCACCCCGGAGGATCTCGGCATGAGCGGCGCGCGCAAGGCGGGGCGCCGCCCGGCCGGATCGGCGACACCCGGCCGTCAGGAAATCTGGCAGGCGATCCGCAGCCATGGCGACAAGGTCTTCACGGCCGAGATGCTGGTCACGGCAACCGGTGCAGATCGCAAGACCACAGCCGATTATCTGCGGTGCCTGGTTCCCGGCAGGGTTGTCGAGGCGCTGGATGAAGGCGGCTTCAGGCTGATCGACGATCGCGGCTTCCATGCCCCGCGCCTCAACCGTGCAGGCCAGCCCGTGACGCAGGGGGCCGGTGTCGAGAACCTATGGCGCTCGATGCGGGGGCTGGCGGAGTTCAGCCCCCGCGATCTGGCCGCCCATTCCACGACCACTGATGTCGAGGTCACCGAATGGACGGCCAAATCCTATTGCCAGATGCTGCTGAAGACCGGGTTCCTGCGCGTCGTCCAGAAGGCCGAGCCCAGCAAGGGGCGGCAGGCCGTCTATCGTCTGATCCGCAACTCGGGACCGCTGCCGCCTCAGATCCAGCGGGTCAAGCATGTCTTCGACCCGAACACGCAACAGGTGCATGTGCCCGGAGGCGGTCGATGATCGGCCCCGTCGAGAAGGCGCGCGCCGCTTGGGGTGACGAGATGCCGGACTGGGTTCTGGGGCTGGCCACGGCCTGTGCATCGACCAGCCAGAGCAAGGTCGCGACGCGGATGAACCGTTCGGCATCGCTGGTCTCGGCCGTGCTGGCCAACAGCTACAAGGGCAGCCTTGAGGCCGTCGAAGAGGTCTATCGCGGCGTCTTCGAGCTGGCCGTAATCGAATGCCCCGCCCTTGGCACGCTGCCCACGAACGAGTGCCGCGACTGGCAGGCCAAGGCCAGCCGCTTCGTGAACGTCAATTCGCAACGGGTGCGCATGTATCGCGCCTGCCATGCCTGCCCCCGCTACAGGAGCAAGACCGATGCCTGACGCCGTTCCTGCCATGGATGCCGAAACGGTCGCGGTGCGCGACATGGCCCATTTCATCCTGGCCTTCATCGAAGGCCATTCGAGCGGCTATCTGGCCTGCATCCATGCCGCCACCATCGTCCTGACATCCATGTCGGTCGAGCAGGCCGATCCGACCGCCACACTGGACGAGCTGCTGGCCGAGATTCGCGCCGAAGGTCTTGCCATGATCGAGGTCATGTCCTCGGGGGCGGTGCATGATGCCTGATCATGACGAGATCATGGCTGACATGGCATCCGCTCGCCCGATGCTGGCCAGCGCCGTCATCGCCCGGCTGCAGGCGATCATGCGCGACCATGGCGATCTGCCGGTGATCCTGGCTGACCGCGACGTGACCCTCCGCGAAATCATCCCCTACGACGCCGACGGAAACACCGTCGGCAAACCCACCGAAATCGGCCTGCGCGGCTGGTGAGAGAAGGAAGAAGTCCGATGACCCAATTCACCCCCCATCCCATCCCCGACGGCATCGTCCAGGTCGGCGCCAAGCGATACATGCCCGACGCAAAGGGCGGCCTGGTCCCGGTCGAGCTGATCAAGCCTCAGGTCCAGCTGGAGGACGAGACCGTCCGCCGCATCATGGGCTTTGCCCTGGCGCTGAGCGACCAGATCGGCCGGTTCAAGGGCCACACCGTCTCGGACCTGGGCGAGTTCGACGCGCTGCTGGCGCAGGAGTATGACACGCGCAAGGGTGGCCCCAAGGGCAACCGCAGCTACAAGACGCATGACGGCCTGTTCGAGGTCGAGGTCCGCGTCCAGGATCAGGTCGAGTTCGGCCCCGAACTGCAGATCGCCAAGACGCTGGTGGACGAGTGCCTGAACGAATGGGCCGAGAACGCACGCGCCGAGATCCGGGCCATCGTCACCCGGGCCTTCAACACCGACAAGGAAGGCCAGATCAACCGGTCCGAGATCTTCATGCTGCTGCGCCTGGACATCGATGACGAGCGGTGGAAGCGGGCCATGCAGGCGATCCGCGATGCCATGCGCATCACCGGATCGAAATCCTACATCCGCTTCTGGATGCGGGACAGCCATGACGCCCCGCGCCGGGCGGTCACCATCGACCTGGCGAGTGCGTGACATGGAGATCGGTCTGTTCATTCTGGCCGTGACCCTGTCGGCGCTGTCCGGCCTTATCCTGCGGGTCGTCGGCGCTACGGTGGACTGGGAAGAACCCTGCACCGTCAAGCTGCCGTCCTGGGACAACACCCTCGCGGCTGTCGGCATTTTGATCGCCCAGGCGGTCTGCTGGGGCGTCTGGGGCATCCTGTATGCGGGGGGCGCTTGATGGATGACGCGCTCCGCAAGCGCCTTGCAGCCCTGCGCGCCACTGCGCAGGGCAAGGGCACCGCGGAAGCCGAGGCGATGGCCGCGGCTGCGAAGATGGCCCAGATCCTTGCGGAATGCGGGCTCAGCGAAGACGAGATCGAGTTCGAAGAGGCGGAGGCCCCCCTTCGAACCAAGCGCCCCACATCGCGCACCTCACTGATCGGTGTGATTGCCGTGTGCACCAACTGCGCCGGCACGATCAGGTCGGACTGGACCCCTGCGGTGATCTATTTGGGCCGCGCGCCAGGTCCGGAAATCGCGGTCTATCTGACCACCGTCTGTGACAGGGCAATCGACCGTGCCGTCGAAGACTTCAAAAAGACGTCCGAATATCGGCGCCGCCGGACGCTGACGACAAGGCGGAAGGCTGTCCAGGACTTCACCATCGGTATGGTCGAGCGGCTTGAAGGGCGTCTGTTCCAGATGTTCCGATCAGGTGTGGACAAGGCAGCACGAGCAAAGGCCGTCGCTGTCCGCGACCAGCGGATGCCTGTATGCGCGCCGGTTTCGATGCCGCAGCAATATGTCCGGTTCGCATCGGCCGCGGCGTCCGGGTCTTTTGCGGGCGGTCAGGTGCAGCTGGCCCACGCGATGAATGGCGGGCACAAAGCCCAGCAGATCGGGAGGCTGTGATGAGCGCCCTGAGCCTCAAGCGTATGATCCATGTCGCCTGCAAGCAGCTGGGGCTGGATGCCGATACCCGCCGCGACCTGCAGCTCGTCGCCACCGGCAAGGCAAGCATGTCCGGCATGACCGAAGACGAGCTTCGTCTGGTGATCGAGGCTTTGAAGAGCCGGGGCTTCAAGCCCTATGGAAGCCCCCATTTCACCAGCGACAAGGGCCGTGCGCCCGGGCGGGGGCATGCCCCCGCCCCGCGTTCGGACCTGCGGTTCCTGCATGTCCTGTGGCGCAAGCTGGGCGAGGCCGGAGCGCTGAGAACGCCAGGCCGCGCAGGGCTGAATGCCTTTGTGCGGTCGCGCTTCGAGGGCAAATGGCAATCGGTGCCCATTGACGTCGATGCGCTGCGGGATGCGGGTCAGATCAACGACGTGATCCGGGCACTGAAGGACATGTGCGAGCGCGCAGGGGTGGTGATCCGATGAACCAGCGCCTGGGTGTCACCGACCACGCCGTGATCCGCTATCTGGAGCGAGTCGGCGGCTTCGAGATCGAGGCACTGCGTCGCGACATCGCGCATCGCCTGCAGCCGGCGTCCGATGCGGGGGCGGCATCGGTCGTCATCGACGGGCATGTCTACCTGATCGGCCGGGCGGATCCCCGCGGCCCGTCTGTGGTGACCGTTCTTCCTGTGAGCATGAGCCTTCGGAGGACCCTGCGCTGATGTCACCCGCAGGCCGCCCCATCGACGCGTGGATCGACGAGCTGGAAGCTGATCTCGGCGCAGCGGCCGCATTGCGGCTGTTGGCCAATGCCGGGGGACAGCGCCGCCAGATCCCGGCCTCGGCTTCAGGCTCGAAGCTGGCAATCGAGGTCGGCGAGGATGTCGTGGCATGGTTGTCTGATCGGTTTGCGGGCATGGCCGTCGACATCCCCAACCCCGCCGCGCGTGACCGTGAGGCGGGCGCCAACCGCCTGCGCGCAGCAATTCTTGAGGCCGGATTGACCCAGCCCAAGCGCTCGGCCAATGTGATCGCGGCCGAGTTCGGCGTGACCGCCGCCTGGGTCCACAAGCTGCGGACCCGAATGCGCCAGGAGCTGGGCTCAGAGGACCAGCTGACGCTGCCGCTGTTCGACGACCAGGCGCACTGAGCCTCTGGACTGCATCCCCCCGCCTGTTTGCCGCGCCCCATGGCACTCCCGATCATGATCGGGACCGTGACGGGCCCGCCAGCGGAGACAGTGGATGCGCGTCAAGAACCACAGGATCGAGGGCATTCCCTATCGCGCCGCCAAGTCCATTGGTGGCGCGATTACGCCCGAGATCGTCATCCTGCATGACACGGCCGGCCGTCTGACGCCGGGCAACAGCGCGGCCTATTTGCGCGACAACCCGGCTGGGGTCAGCGTCCATTTCGTTGTCGAGCGCGACGGCTCGATCGAGCAGCAGGTGCCGACCAACCGCCGCGCGGGGCATGCCGGAAAGTCCAGCTATCACGGCCGCGCCGACTGCAACGCCTTCTCCATCGGCATCGAGATCGTGAACCCAGGGCGGATGGTCTGGGCAGATCGGGCGAACCGTGAGGCCCGCGCATGGTTCGGCCAGATGTTCGCCGATAGCGAGGACCGGGCGGACCTGGTCGAGATGACGACCCCTGAGCACGGGCCAGGCGTATGGATGTCGTATTCCATCGCTCAGATCGAGGCGCTGCAGGAGCTGCTGTCGGCCCTGTTCGCCGGCATCCCGACGCTGAAGGACATCACGACGCACTGGTATGTCTCGCCTGGCCGGAAGGTGGACACGAACCCGCTGTTTCCGCTGGAACAGCTGCGCAGCCGCATCCTGGGCCGCGATGATCCCGCCGATCTGGTGGCCGAGGCGGCATCCGAACCGGTTCCGACTGCGACCATGGTCCGCGTCATTGCGGCGGCGGGGCTGAACATGCGCCGCTGGCCCAGCTTCAACCCCAACGTGATCCGCGCCATTTCGACCGGAACGGTGGTCCCGGTGCTGCGGACCGGCCACTTCGATGGCCGGGCGTGGTCCCTCGTGATGTTCGACGGCCAGGAAGGCTGGATCGTCGACGCCTACACCCAACCCTGCTGAGGTATTTCAGATGGACGCATTGCTCGCCGAAATTTCCGCCGCCGTGATCCCCGCGCTCGTCGCGCTGTTCGGCACCCTGCTGACCATCATCCTGAATGGCGCAGCAAAGGCCGCCCGCGAGCGTTGGGGCATCGAGATCGAGAGCCGCCACCGCGAGGCGCTGCACTCGGCCGTCATGTCCGGCCTCATGGCGGCGCTGGCCCGCGGGCTGCCCCCCGCCATGGCCGTGAACGCTGCCATCGATCATGTCGAGACCAGTGTGCCCGACGCTTTGGCGAAGCTGGCGCCGGGACCGGGTGTCCTGCGGTCGATCGTCGAGGCGAAACTTCGGGCCGCGGGCGCGGGGGCCGCGGAGCAATGAACTTCACCTTCGATCTGACCATCACCCTTGGCCTGATTGCGACCTTGGCCCTCGCGATCCTTGGGGCTTGGCGCATGCGCAACAAGACGGTCGATGCGCGGATCGACGGATGCGGGGAGCGCCTTGATCGCCAGGAGCAGCGCATCCACTCGGTCGAGCAGGCCCTTCAGAGCCTTCCACGCAAGGAGGACCTGCACAGCCTCTCACTGTCTCTTTCGGACATGAGAGGCGAAATGCGCGAGATCCGCGCCTCGGTCCAGGGCCAATCCCAGATCATGTCGCGGCTTGAGGCGGTCGTGAGCCGCCAGGAAGACCATCTGATGCGTGGAGGCAAGTCATGAGCTATGCGGAGGATGTCAGCCGCCACCGGCGCCTCGCGGTGCTGCGTCACTTGGCCGATGTGCCAGAATACGTCTCCAATGCGTCGATCCTCCAGGATGTCCTGGCCAAGCTGGGGCTGCCGCTTTCGTTCGACGCGCTGGTGACCGAGCTGGCCTGGCTGCGCGAGCAGGGCTTTGTCGATTGCGATCCGTCCGCCCCCTTCATCGTGGTCACCGCCTCCCGGCGCGGCGTCGATCTGGCGCGTGGTCTGGCGACCCACCCCGGCGTGCAACGCCCCCGCCCGAGGATCTAACATGCCCCCGCCCCGGAAGGTCGACCAGCTGCCCCCGGAGATCCGGGCTTGGCTGCAGGACACGCTGCGGGAGCGCGGCTTCGCAGATTACATCGCCGTCACTGAGGAGCTGAACGACAAGCTGGCAGAGGCCGGCAAGGTCGTGACCTTCCACCATGCGACGGTGCATCGCTTCAGCCAGGAATACCGTGCTTTCGTGAAGACCCAGGAGACCGCCAGCGCCTGGGCGCAGGAATGGATGACCGAGAACGGCCTGGAGGAGGAGGCCAAGCGCCACAACGTCCTGTTCCAGATGGTCACCGCCCTGGCCTTCAAGGCCATGGAGGCCAAGATGGAGAAGGACGGCGACGAGATCGACCCCAAGGAGCTGCATTTCATCGGCCGCATGCTGAAGGACATCATGGCCTCGGCCGGGATCCGGCAGTCGATGATGGCGGCAGAGCGCAAGGCGCAGGCCGAGCGCCTTGAGGCGGCGGTCGTGTCGGGCGACATCGACGCCGAGGCTGCCGAGAAGGCCCGGCGCATCATGGGCTTTTCGTGATGGCCTCATCGCGCCAGATCGTCAACGACCTGCGCGCGCAGGCCGCGGCGCTGGACGGACGCCATGTCCAGGGCAGCATGATGGACGGCGCCTGTCGCAGCATGCGCCGTGGCGCGGATGAGATCGAGCGGCTGCTGGATGACCTGACCTATCTGCGCGGCTTTGCCGAACTGGTCCGCGAGGAGGATCGCGCATGAGCCTGCCCTTTGCGCCGGTCGTGAAGTTCCTACCCTATCAGCAGCGCTGGATCCAGGACGAGAGCCGCTTCAAGATCGGCATGTTCAGCCGCCAGACCGGCAAGACCTTCACCACGGGGGGCGAATGCGCCGATGACTGCTTTCGCGGTTGGGCCGAGGATCGCCGCGCGCGCTGGGTGATCCTGTCGCGCGGCGAGAGGCAGGCGGCCGAGATGATGACCGAGGTCATCAAGCCGTTCACCAAGGCGCTCTACGAGGTCTACAATACCGTCCTGAAGGGGGGCGAGCCGACCTTTTCCGAAGGAGAGTTCCGCGCGCCCCAGGAGAAGGGGCCGGACGCGGTCTACAAGGCGCTGGAGGTCGCGTTCCCGAATGGCAGCCGCATCACCGCGCTGCCTGCGAACCCCGATACCGCCCGCGGCTTCAGCGCCAACGTCATCCTGGACGAGTTCGCCTTTCACGCCAAATCGCGCGACATCTGGGCTGCGCTGTTCCCCGTCATCTCGAAGGGCCGTCAGAAACTGCGGGTCATCTCGACCCCCAACGGCAAGGGCAACAAGTTCTACGAGCTGATGACTGCCGAGGGCAGCGTCTGGTCGCGCCATGTCGTGGACATCTATCAGGCGGTGGCCGAGGGCCTGGAGCGCGATGTGGACATGCTGCGCCAGGGCATGGCCGATGAGGATGCCTGGGCGCAGGAATACGAGCTGAAATGGCTGGATGAGGCATCGGCCTGGCTGGACTATGACCTGATCTCGGGCATCGAGCATGACGAGGCGGGCAAGCCCGGTCTCTACAAGGGCGGCATGTGCTTTGTCGGCGTCGATATCGCGGCGCGCAACGACCTCTTCGTGATCTGGGTGATGGAGCTGGTCGGCGATGTGCTGTGGACGCGCGAGATCATCGCGCGCCGCAGGATCAGCTTTGCCGAGCAGGACGCGCTGCTGGCGGAAGTGATGCGGCGATACCGCGTCGTGCGGCTGCGCATTGACCAGACCGGTATGGGCGAGAAGCCGGTCGAGGATGCCAAGCGTCGGCATGGCGAGGATCGGGTCGAGGGCGTCCTGTTCTCGGCTGCGGTAAAGCTGGATATCGCGACCAGCCTCAAGGAGAAGGCGCAGGACCGCCGCATGCGCATTCCCGCCGGTGATCCGGTTCTGCGGGCCGACCTGCACTCGATCAAGTCGCAGGTCGGTCTGACCGGCACGCGACGACTGATCGCCGATGGTGACAGTGATGGCCATGCCGACCGGTTCTGGGCCGGCGCTTTGGCCGTGTCCGCGGCCGACATGGGCGAGAGCAGCTACGAATATCAGGGCGTGCCGGGCGCGCGGTCGCGCTGGGCCGCGCCCGATCGGGACGATAACGAGGAAGACGCCCCCGGCAGCCGCTGGGGCAATGGCGAAGGAGCATGGTGATGGCGGTTCTGGATCAGTTCGGGCGGCCGATGCAGCGGATCCCCGAGACGGAACTGCTGGAGCGGCAGGCCGTGCCCGCGTTGGGATCTGTGCGCCAGATCCAGACGGGCCACCCTGCAGATGGCCTGGCGCCTGTGCGTCTTGCCTCGATCCTGCGCGAAGCGGAGACGGGGGATGCGACGGCCTATCTGGAACTGGCCGAGCAGATGGAAGAGAAGGACCTGCATTATTCCGCCGTGCTGGGCGTCAGGAAGCGGGCCATCCGGTCCCTGGAAATCCATGTCGAGCCGGGCGATGAGAGCGGGGCCGCGGCCGATCTGGCCGAGATGACCCGGACGGCGCTGAACTCCGCCGGGGTCCGGACGTCGCTGATCGACATGATGAACGCCCTGGGAAAGGGCTATTCCGTCTGCGAGATCGTCTGGGAGCGCCAGGGCAAGCAGCTCGCGATCGCCGATCTCGATTGGGTCGATCCGCGTTGGTTCGAGTTCGATCGAGACAACGGTCGCCATCTCTATCTGCGCGACAATGCCGGTCCGCAGCCGCTGCGGCCCGACAGCTATGTGATCCACATGGCCAAGGCGAAATCCGGCCTTCCGATCCGGGGCGGTCTGGCGCGACTTGCCGCCTGGGCCTTCATGTTCAAGAACTTCACCGTCAAGGACTGGGCCATCTTCTGCGAGGCCTATGGGCATCCACTTCGCTTGGGCAAGTATGACAGCTCGGCCACGCCGGCCGACCGCCAGACCCTGCTGCGCGCAGTCCGGCAGATCGGCGTCGACATGGCGGCCATCGTGCCGAAGTCGATGGAGGTCGACATCGTGGCGGCCACAGCCACCGGTGCCGAGAAGCTCTATGAGGGCAAGAGCCGCTGGTGGGACGAGCAGCTTTCGAAGGGCATCCTGGGACAGGTAGCCACCACGGATGCCATCGCGGGCGGGCACGCAGTGGGCAAGATCCACGAGAACGTGCGCGACGATATTCGGGACGCCGATGCCGAACAGCTGGCCGCAACCCTGCAGCGTGACATCGCCGGGGCGATCCGGCGGGTCAGCTTCCCCGCCGGACAGGCCATTCCTCTGCCCAACATCCGCTTCGAGAGGCCCGAGACCGTCGATGCGGACAGGCTGCTGAAGCTGATCGAGCGCCGTCCGCCCGGCCTGCGGATCGCCACGGCCGATGTCTATCGCGCCTTCAACCTGCGCATCCCGGAAGATGGGGAAGAGGTGCTGGGTGACGCGCCCCCGGCCGCGCCGCCTATCTCCCTGTCCGAGCCGGAGCCTGTGGTCCGGATTGCCGCGTCGGCCGTCCCGCAGCAGGCCGCCGACAGCGTCGATGGGCTGATCGATCAGCTGATCGCCGAGGGTGACATGCAGCAGGCCGTCGAGGGCGAACTGGGGGCGATGCTGGAGGCCCTGCGCAAGGCATCGAGCCTGGACGAGGTCCGGGACATTCTGGACGCCTTCGATCAGGGCGGGCCGGGCCAGATGCGCGAGCTGCTGGGCCGTGCCACCCTGGCCGCGCGCCTGGCGGGTGAAGTCGGCGCCGGGATCAGGGACTGATCATGGCGCGCATCGAGCTGGCCCCGCTGCCCCATCGTGAGGCGATCGAATACCTGCGCTCCAAGGGCTATGCCCACGAGCTGCAGCGCTTTCATCACCTGGACCACTTTCGCGAGGAGCATGCGCGCAACTGGGTCGTGGCCAAGGCGATGCGGGACGACGTCACCCGCGCGATCCGCGCCGAGGTCGAGAAGACCCTGGAGGAAGGCCGCACCCTGACGCAGTTCCAGCAGTCCCTTGCGCCGCGGTTGGTCGAGATGGGCTGGTGGGGAAAGGGCCTGATGGAGGATCCCGTCACCGGCGAAATGGAGGAGGTCCAGCTGGGTTCGATGCACCGCCTGCGGACCATCTTCGACACGAACATGCGCACGTCCCACGCCGCCGGCCATTGGGCGGCGATCTGGCGCACCCGGCAGGCATTCCCCTATCTGGAATATGTCCAGATCGAGCGGCGCACCAAGCGGCACGATCATGCGCGGTTTCACGGCAAGATCTGGCGCGTCGATGATCCGGTTTGGCAGCGCATCTATCCCCCCAACGGCTATTTCTGCGGCTGCACCGTGATCCAGCGAACCGAGGGCTGGATGCGCCGCAATGGCCGCCAGGTCGATGCCCCGCTGGATCTGGACGAGGTCGCGTGGACGAACAAGCGCTCAGGCGAGATCTCGGACGTGCCGAGAGGCATCACGCCCGGCTTCGACACCAACCCCGGGGCGGTCTGGCTGGACGGTCGCGCCGCCTGGGACCGGGTCGCGGCCGATCTGCCGCAGGAGCGTCGGAGCGCGGAGTATGGCTTGATCGAGGGGCTGCGACTGCGCGGCATGATCGACGGCCGCGAAGGCCTGTTGATGGTCGATGGCAGCTCACAGCCGGTGCAGTGGTGGCGGGCCGATCTATCACGGCCGGACTTCGTTTCGATGACGGATCTGGCCCCGACGGAGCTGCCGAGCTTTCTGCACAACCACCTCACCGATGCCAGCCTGTCCTCCCAGGACATCATGACCCTCTTCGACACGGCAGGTCAGGCGATCACTGCCGTCACGCCAGGCGGGAGCATGTGGCGGGCAGCGCGCATTCCGGGAGGCGCATTGAGCCCGTCTCTCATCGTGATGCGCGATCGCTTGTCTGACCATTGGGACGAGCTGAAGGCTACGGAGCATGGAGCCGAGATCTTCATGCATGCCCGGATGCTCTATCTTGAGAAGCGGGGCCTGGTCACCTATTCTTGGCACATGTCGGAGCGCGTGCGTCAGATCATGGACGCCAATGCGGATCTGATCGCGAGGTTGAGCGATGGCTGATTTCTTTATGCGAGCTGAGCCTGATCTGTTCGATGCGGACGCATGGATGGCGTTTCTGGCCGAGTATCGGAACGACCCCCCGTCCAGCTTCCGCGACATGGTGATTGCCGACGCCGAGGCGCATCTGCGCGCTCTTGGCGTTGACCCCCAAAAAATCGCCGCTGAGGCCCCTTCCGCCTGATGACGGGCGTGGGGCGGCGAAAAGGCGTTGATGGCCTTTTTGAACGCGCTCCGGGCGATTTGAACGCGGTTCCGTTCCGGTCCTGATCCACCCGCCGCGATCCCGCGCCGATCCGGCCCCCGGACTGCATCCCCCCGCCGCTTTTTCCCTGGTCATGGCACAGCGGGTCCATGACCAACCTGATCCGAAATATGTGCGCCCTTGCGGCGCTGTCCGCCGAGCCCCCGGCCGAGATCGAGCTGCTGCCGGTCGGCGCATTCCGCCTGGGCGATGCCCGGTCGCGGCTGTCGCTGCGGACCGATGACCCTGCGGACCTGATTCAGCGCAGCCTCGCTTCGGCCGCCGGTGGGGTGTTGCCGATCGATTTCGACCACCGCAGCTTTGCCAAGCAGGGCGAACAGGACAGCCGCGCGGCCGGCTGGATCACCGCCCTGCGCGTCGAGGGCAGCCGGATCATGGCATCGGTCGAATGGACCGCAGAGGGCGCCGCCGCGATCCAGGGGCGCAGCTATCGTTTCCTCTCGCCGGTCTTCAAGAACACGCCCGATGGTCGGGTCGTGCTGATCGAAGGCGCCGGGCTGGTCAACGCGCCGGCCCTTCCGCAACTTCGTCAACTTGCCTCCAAGGAACATGACATGGACCCGATCGAGCAGATCGCGGGCGTGCTCGGCATTGCCGCCGACAAGCCCGAAGACATCGTGGCGCGCGTCACCGCGCTCGCCACGGCCGAGACCCAGCTGGCCTCCATCAAAGCGGCCGCTGGCGTCAGCGGCGATGACGCAGCCACGCAGATCTGCAGCAAGCTGACCGCCACCAAGCCCGACCCGGCCCAGTTCGTGCCGATGTCGGCCTTCCAGGATGTGCAGACCCAGCTGGCCTCGCTGCAATCCGATCTGGCCAGCGGCAAGGCCGAGGCCGCGCTGGAGCGCGCGCGCGACGCGGGCAAGCTGACGCCCGCGATGGAGGGCTGGGCCACCCAGCTTGCCTCGAAGGATCTGGGCGAGTTCGAGGCCTGGGCCGCCGCCGCGCCCGTGGTCGTCGCCCTGGGCGAACGCCAGCTGGCCGGCCGCGAGCCGCCCGCGGCCAAGTCCGACAAGCTGACCCCAGTCGAACGCCAGATGGCATCCGCGCTGGGCGTCTCCGAGGAAGCCTTCCTCGCCACCCGCAACAAGGAGGCCTGATCCATGGCTGCTCTGACCAAGAATTCCGGCCGGACCCGCGTGGGTGATGGCCGCCGGTTCGCCGACCCGCTGGCGGCCGATGTCCGGATCTTCACCGGCGCCCTGGTCGCGCTGAACGCGCAGGGGCAGGCCCTGCCGGCCGCGCCCAATGCCGCCCGGATCCGCGGGGTCGCCCTGCACGAGGCCGACAACACCGACGGCGCGGCCGGCGATGCCACCGTCGAGACCGAGCGCGGCCCCTTCCTGTTTGCCAACGATGGCAACGTCACCCGCGCCCATATCGGCGGGAATGTCGTCGTCGTCGATGACAACACCGTCGCCCCGCCGCCGGGCAGCGGGACGCCGCTGGTCGCGGGCAAGTGCCTGGACGTCACGCCTGCCGGCGTCGTCGTCGAAATCCTCTGACCCGGAGTTCCGAGATGGACATCAACCGCGCATCCCTTCTGGCCCTGAACACGGCCTTCACGACCGCCTTCAACACCCGTTTGACGGGGGTCGAGACCACCTATGGGCGCATCGCCATGACGGTGCCCTCGACCACGCGCAACCAGACCTATCCCAAGCTGTCCGAACTGGGGCCGATGCGGGAATGGATCGGCGAACGCCATATCGAGCGTCTGGAAAAGGACGGCTTCACGATCACGAACCGCAAGTTCGAGAAGACGGTGGCCGTTTCGGTCGACGACATCAGCGACGACCAGATCGGTCTCTACACCCCGATCATCCAGGACATGGCCCAGGTCGCGGCCGAGCTGCCCGACGATCTGGTCTGGGAGCGCCTGGAGCAGGGCTTCACGACCGAGCACTATGACGGCCAGATGTTCTTCGACACCGACCACCCGGTCGTGGGCGAGAATGGCAACGAGGTCTCGGTCTCGAACTTTCAGGGCGGGTCGGGCGCGGCCTGGTATCTGATCGACGACAGCCGCGCGATCAAGCCGATGATCTTCCAGGACCGCGAGGCAGCCCGCATCACGGCCAAGACGAACCTGAACGACGACAACGTCTTCCACAATGACGAGTTCATCTGGGGTGCGAAGCGGCGCTGCGCCTCGGGCTTTGGCGCGTGGCAGCTGATCTATGCCAGCCGCCAGCCGCTGACGGCCGACAGCTATGAGGCGGCGCGGGCCGCCATGGGGGCGATGCGCGGACACAAGGGCCGCAAGCTGAACCTGCGCCCCCGCCTGCTGGTCGTGCCCTCGACCCTGGAGGGCGCGGGCCGCGAGATCCTGATGGCCGAGCGCAACGCTGCCGGTGCCACCAACGTCTGGCGCAACTCGGCCGATCTGCATGTCGAGAATCGTCTGACGCTGATCTGAGGCGGTCATCTTCCCGTGGGGGCGCGAGCTGCGCCCCCATTGATGAGCTGACAGGAGGCCCACCATGGCACGCAAGCCCGCGAAACCCACCGCCGCCCCCGAGGGCGATCAGACCGAAACCGACGCTACCAAGGTGGCGCAGGATGCGACGACCGAACAGGTCCAGGCCGAGGCGACGGCGGACGCCGGGCACGATGACGACCAGACCGTCTCGTCCGAAGAGAGTTCGGATGCCGCCGCCCAGGCCGGGTTGCCCGATGCGCCCAGCCCGGCAGGTATCGATGACGAACAGGAAATCGTCCGCGAGAGCGAGGCTGCCCTCATGGTCATCTGTCATCGCGCGGGCGGGCGCCGCCGCGCCGGACGCCGCTGGCCCGAGGGCGAGACCCCCGTGCATGCCGATGAGCTGACCGCCTATGAGCTGGCGCTGCTGCAGGGTGATCCGCAGTTCACCGTCGCCGTGATCGAGCGGGGCTGAACATGTATGCGACCGTGGCGCAGCTGAAGGCGGTGATCACCCCCCGTGACCTCGAACTCCTGACGGATTTCGAGCGCGGGGGGGCGCCGTCGGGTGCGCGCTTGGAACAGGCGCTGGCCGATGCCACCGCCGAGATCAACAGCCATATCGGCAAGGTGGTCACCCTGCCGATGGCAGAGCCGCCGCACATCCTGACCGTCCTGTGCCGCGATCTGGCCATGCACCGGCTGTATGTGAACCTGGGCCACGACATGACCGCCTATCAGCATCTGCGCAAGGCGGCGCTGGAGACGCTGAAGAGCATCGCGCGTGGCGAGACCGCCATCGGCGATGACGGCGACGGCCCCGGCAACCTGACCTCGCCCGGCGTGGCGATGACGGACGGCCCCGAGCGCCTGTTCACCCGCGACCGGCTGCGGGGGTATTGAGCCATGGGCGGCGTCACGATCCGGTTTGCCCTGGATGACCTGCCCGTCGTGGCCGCGCTGGACCGTGCGACGATGGAGGGCAAGGACCTGTTTCCGCTGATGGATGCGATCGGTCGCGTCCTGGTCAACGGCGCCCGCGAGCGGATCGCCGTGACCAACGAGACCCCCGACGGCGTGGCATGGCTCAAAAGCCTGCGCGCCAAGGAACAGGGCACGCCGACCCTCTTTGACAGCGGGCGGCTGATGAACTCGATCACGGCACTGCCCGAGGAGCGGCAGGTCACCGTCGGCAGCAACCTGATCTATGCCGCCGTCCACCAGGTGGGCGCCACCATCCGGCCGGTCACCGCCAAGGCGCTGTTCTTCACCTTGGCCAATGGCAGTGCCGTCACCGCAGGCGCAGTCACGATCCCGGCGCGGCCCTATCTGGGCATCTCGGCCGAGGAAGAGGCTGACATCGGCGATATGACCGTCGCCTTCTTCGACGACCTGCTGTCGGGGCGGCCGCAATGATGCATCTGGACACCATCGCCGTGGCCGAACACTTGGCTGCTGCCATGCCCCAGTTCGTCCGGGTCGATCAGGCACGCGACCTGGCCACCGCCACCAGAGAGACGATCCGGTTTCCATCCGCCTGGATCGTCCTGCTGGCCGAGACCGCGACCGAAGCCCGCTACGCCTCGGATGATGCCGTCGAACAGGCGGTGACCGCGCGGATCGGCGTCATCATGGCCGTGCGCGATCTGGCCGATCGGACCGGGGCACGGGCCAGCGAGGATCTGGGCGCCATCCGGCAGGGGGTGCTGCTGACCCTGGGACGGCACGTTCCGCCCGGCGCCGACCAGGCCTTCCGCTTTGCCCGGGGCCAGCTGCTCAGCGGCGTGGACAGCCGCGGTGGGCTGTTCTGGCAGGACGAATTCACGCTGCGCTTTGACCGGCGCATTCAGATCACCTGAAAGGAGACCACCATGGCCCGCTATGCGCAGCGCCTGATCCGAGAGAAGCTGGAGGTCACGCCCGGCACCGCCGTCGTCACCGCCCCCGCCGACGCGCTGATGGCGCGCAATGTCACCATCCGTAACCTTGAGGCCGAATATCAGGCCCAGGATTTCGCGATCGGCATCGAAGGCGCCCAGGGCGAGGACATCTTCAACATCCATTCCGGCGCCGAATACGACATCGAGGCCGCGCCCCCCACCGCCCCAGGGCAGCCGCCGCTCTATGCGCATCTGCTGCAGTCCAGCGGCTTTGCCTTGACCGATGACGGTGGCGACAGCGTCTTCACCCCCCTCGACGAAAGCGCGGTCATTCCGACCACCACCCTGCAGCTGCGCAATGGCGCGCTGATGCAGGCCGTGGCCGGCTGCCGGGGTGCCGTGTCCTTCACGGCCGAGACCGGCCGCAAGCCCTTCTTCCGCTTCAACCGGCGCGGCCGCTATGGCGCCCCGGTCCCCTTCGTGGCCGAAGCGCATGACTTCGGCGACTGGCCGCGCGCCCTGACCTGCACCCCCGAGACCATGTTCGCCCATACCCTGGGCGGGGTCACGCTGCCGGTCCGCAGCTTCACCTGGACCGATGGTCGCCAGCCGCGCGTCGACACCTACATGAACCTGGAGGGCACCACCCTGGGGCCGCGCCGGGTCACCGGGTCGATGACGGTGAAATGGCCCGCCCTGGCCGCCAAAGACATCCTGGCTAACATCCGCGACGGCGTCACCGAACCGCTGGTCTGGACCCTGGGCCGCGAGACCGGAAAGACCCTGACCATCAGCGCGCCGCAGGTGCAGATCAAGTTCGCCGGCGAGCAGGACATCGAGGGCGATCTGGGCGTCACGCTGGACCTGGTCTTCCTGCCCACCGGCGCGGGCAATGACGATATCGAGATCCGCTTCTCCTGACCGCACAAGGACCATTTCGCATGTTCACCTATACCGACCGCTTCACCTTCGACTGGCCCGTCCGCGTCAAGCTGCCCTCGGGCGGCAATGACGAGGTCCATGAGTTCACCGGCACCTTCATGCTGCCGGCGGACGAGATGGAGATATTCGAGCCGCGCAAGGCCGAGGACATGGCCGAAATGGTCACCTTCGCCCGCGAGCGCCTGTCGAAATACTGGGTCGGCTGGAGCGGCATCGCGGTCGAGAACGGGGGCGATCTGCCCTTCAGCGAGGCCAACCGCGAGAAGCTGTTGCGCCAGCGGGCAATCCGCATCGCCGTCGATCAGGCGCTGACCGAAGCGGTGCTGGGGATCCGCGAAAAAAACTGATCCGCGCCGCCCAGGCCATCTGGGGCGGCGCTGCGATCGGCGAGGCCCTGGTCTCGGACCTGATGGCTGAAGGCGGGTTGACCCGCAAGCAGGCCGTGACCACCGCGCGGCGGATGATGGGGCTGGAGGATCAGGTAATCACCCTGCCTGCCGCCGAGCGACCGCTGATCCGGCTGGTGCTGGCCTCGGCGGGGCAGTGGCGGATGGGACCGGCAGGTCTGGGCGGCATGCGACCCATCGCCCTTGATCTGGTCGCGGTGGATGTCGCGGCCCGCTGGCTGGGCATCACACCAGATGCCCGCCTGTTCGACGGTCTGGCGATCATCGAGCGCGAAGCCCTGAAGCAAATGAGGACCGAACCATGAGCACTGATCTTCGCGCCCGCCTGACGGTCACGGCCGATGCCAGCGCGCTGGTGGCCGAAATGCGCCGGGGCAGCGAAGGCCTGCGCGAGATCCGCCGTGAGACCGAAGCCGCCTCGGCCGCCGCAGCCCAGGCGGCGACTGAACAGGGCCGCATGGCCGAGCGGCTTGGCCGGACCTTCAACAACTTCAACGCCGCGCCGCGGTCAGCGCGCGACAGCTTCGGCGCGTTCGAGGCGGCGCGAGAGTTCCAGGCATTCGAGCAGGAGCAGGCCGCCAGCGCGGCCCGCGCCTATCGCGTGCTGGAGGAGAGCCTGAACCCGGTCATCCGCGCACAGCGCGAACTGGCTGATGCACAAGCGGTGGTCGCCGCAGCGCTGGCTTCGGGTGACGTGACGAACACGGCCGCCGCGCGCTCGCTCCAGCAGCTGGAGGACCGCTATCAGTCGTTCGTTCGTGCCCACAATCCTGCGGTGCAGAGCGCCCAGGCCATGGAGCGCGCGATTGAGGCCGAAGAGGCCGCCATCCGGCAGTTGACCATCGCGGTCGATCCGGCCGCGCGGGCGGCGCTGGAAATGACGCAGGCGCAGGATCAACTGACCCGTGGCGTCCGCATGAACATTATCACCCAGGAGGAGGCCACCCGCGTGATGGGCCTGCTGGAGGCCCGTCAGAAGGCGATCGGCGCCAGCGGTGTGACCATGGGCATGGGGGTGCAGAACGCCAGCTTTCAGCTTGCCGATTTCGCCGTTCAGGTGCAGGCTGGGCAGTCGGCATCGCTGGCCCTGGCCCAGCAGCTTCCGCAGCTCTTGGGCGGCTTCGGCGTCCTGGGTGCGGTGCTGGGCGCCGTGGTCGCGGTCGGGACGCCGCTGATCGCAATGCTGTTCAAGACCGGAGATGCCGCTAAGGCAGCAGACGAACGCATCAATGCACTGGATGCCGCGCTACAGAGGGTCAGTGACTCGCTCGAGCTGCTGCGAGATGAAGAGCTGTCCCAGAAGTTTGGCAATCTGACAGATTCGACACGGGAGGCTACCGAAGCACTCCTCAAGCTTGATCGGGCCGCGCAACTGAAGACGCTTCGGTCCAGCCTCGATGGCGCACTCTCAGCTCGGGATCCGGGATATTTAGCACGGTTCGGTGCTGCGCTGCTAACCCCCGGCAGTGCCGTCAACGGCGAGAGCGCAGCAGACGTTCAGTCGCGGCTAAATGAGCGCCGATTCGGAGACTATGGCTCAGCCATGTCGTTCACCGAATTCGATGAGCGGCGCACACGCATTGATGAGAGCCTTGGGAGCGGCAATGCGAAGGCCGCGATCGAGGAAATCAACGGCCTTATCTTGGCGCTGACGGATAACGGCGGCATCCCGGAAGTGAATACCCAACTTCAAGGACTGCTGGACGAGCTCCGGGGGATTGCAGAGAAGGCAGCAGAGGTCGAGGCGCAGTTCAACGGGACCGCTCAGGCCGCCGAGTTCTGGTCGACCCTTGTCGAGGGCGTTCAAGGGCATTTCAAGGCGGCCGTCGACCGCGCGCGCGAGCTGCGGGCTGAAGGCGAGGATCGCATTCGCGTCGCGCAGGACGAGCTGTCGCTGAACCAGGTGATCGCCCGGTTTGGGGCCGACAGCCAGCAGGCCGAAACCGAACGGGCGCGCGTCGCCCGCGAGGCCTATGAGATCGAGCTGGAGCGCGCCGGCATCATGGGGGACCAGCGCGACCGTCTGATGGAGATCCACGACCAGAATGTCGCCGTCACGGCTGCCACCGCTTCATGGGCGGGCGCTATGGCTGATGTCCGCGCAGAGGCGGGTGGCATCGTGACCAACCTTGGCGCGGCCATGGCGCAGTTGAACCAGGTGGTCGCGGGCATGCAGGGCGCGCAGCGTCAAGCTATCGCCACCGCACGCATCCGCATGGAGACGGTCGGCGATCCGGAGGGGCGTGCTGCTCATCTGGCCCGGCAACAGTATCTCGAAGAAAGCGGCAGCGCGGCCTATGCCGCGATCCGCGGCGGCAACCCTGCCATGCTGGGCGCCATCAATGGCCAAGCCGGGATGATCGCGGACGGCGCGCGCGAATTGGCCGCGATTGAGGAGCAGGTTGCAGCCGCAGAAGCCGCCTATCGCGAGAGCCAGCGCGACGCTGCCAGAACCGGATCGACCGGCGGGGCCGCAGGCGCAGGCGGGCGCGGACGATCCGCAGCATCTGCCGGCGCGTCCATCACGGCCGAGCTGGCCCGCCTTGCGCCATCCTATGAGGCGGATGTGGCCGCAGCGGAGGCCTGGCGGGAGAAGGCACTGGAGCAGCTGAACGCCACGCGCGGAGGCTACGCGCAATTCGCCGAGGACGTCGAGCGCATCTATCAGGAGCGCCTGTCGAAAGCCTATGAGGACGATCTGAAGCGCCGCGACGACTGGAACGCCGGAGTCGAGCGCGGGCTGCTGGATGTCCAGGACAAGATGCTGTCCTGGGCCGATGTCTCGGAGAGCCTTGTGACCGGATGGGCGAAGGGTGCCGAGGACGCTTTCGTCCGCTTTGGGCAGAGCGGCAAGGCGAGCATGCAGGACCTGGTGGACTTCACCATAGAGCAGTTTCTCCGCCTCAGCTATCAGCAGACCATTTCCCCGGCCATCAATGCCTTTGCGAACTGGGCCACCAACGCCCTTGGCAGCGCCTTCGGCATGCCTATGCCGGGTGCTGGCGGAGCCGCCCCGATCAGCACCAACCACACGGGATCGCCGGGCGTGATGCGCAGCTACGGCCTCAACGGCTTTGGCGACCGTATGCGCGCCGATGAGAAGCTGGCCATGGTCCGGGATGGCGAGGAGATCATGACCTCGCGGGCCTTGGAAAATGCCGGCGCGCTGATCTCGAACCTGTCCGCCATGGCCTCGAAGTCGCAGCAGCCCGTGGTGATGGGCCAGGGTGGAAGCGGGCCGATGACCGTCATCGTCAAGGACTATTCTGGAGGGGCCCAGGCAGAGGAAGGCACAGACAGCCGCGGCAACCCGACCCTGACCATGACCATCGGCCGCCAGATGGCCGCCGCTGCCGGCCAGCCGGGCAACCCGTTCGGCCGGGCCTTCGAGGCGCGCTATGGCGTGCGCAAGCAGGGGATCGCCCGATGATCGACTGGCCCGAGACCCTGACCCGGTTCGAGCGTCCCGGCTGGCAGGTCCAGCCCCAGGAGACGCGCATCCGCCGGCCGAATGAGGCAGGCCCGCCCAGCTATCGCCGCCGGTTTTCCTCGGTCGCGCGCGGCGTGGCGCTGTCGCTGGTGCTAACGCGGAACGAGAAGGCGATCTTCGATCAGTTCTATGAGGTCACCTGCGCCCATGGCACCCGCGAGTTCCGCATGCCCGATCCGACGACGAATGGCTGGAAGCTGCTGTCCAGTGACGGCATCCCCCTGCTGAATGGGGCGACCAACCTGCTTCTGTCCGAACGCTGGCTTTGCGTCTTCGGCGACCCGCCCCCGACCGAGACCATCGTGGGCGACCTGCGGTTTCGGAAGACCTTCAACGTCTGGGTGCTGCCATGAGGCGGATTTCGATGAACGCGCGAATGGCGCAGGAGGACCTGACCACCGATGAGGTCTATGTCGCCCTGTTCCGCATCGACCATCCCAGCCTAGCTGCACCGATCCGCCTGTCAACCGACCCAACCGAACGGCTGGCCGAAGACCCGGTCATCTATGGCACGCGCTCTGCCTGGGCAGGCGCGAACCCGCTGCTGGAGCCCCATCTGTGGGCCATCGCCGACGCGATCCTGCCGAGCGATCTGGAGGATGCCCCGGCCACCGCGCAGATCGCCATCGAGGCGCTGGATCACGCCATCATCGAGACTGTGCGCAGCATCACCAGCCCGCCCACGATCCGCATGGCAGTGGTGCTGGCCTCGACCCCGGATGTCGTCGAGGCCGAATGGTCGAACCTGCTGATCACGACCGTCGATGCGGATGCGGGCGAGATAATCCTGACCATCAGCCGCGAGGAGATCGAGAACGAGTTCTTCCCGGCCGGGCGCATGAGCCGCGACCGTTTCCCGGGGCTGCACCTGTGAGCTGGTCTAACCGCTTCGTCGGCATCCCCTACGAGGAGTTCGGCCGCAGCCGCGCGGGCTGTGATTGCTACGGCCTGGCATGCATCATCTATCATGAGGAGCTGGGCATCAGCCTGCCGGATTATCTGGGCAGCTACAGCTCGGCCGACGAGCATGCCGAGATCGCGGCGCTCATCGCTGGAGAGGAGGCATCCCCCCTTTGGGTGCCTGTTTCCGGGACGGCGCTGGCCTTCGACATCGCGGTCTTCCGGCGCGGCCGGCTGTCCAGCCATGTCGGCATCGTCATCCGCCACGGACTGATGATCCACATGCAGGAGGAGGATTGCGCCAAGCTGGCCGACTATCGCAGCGGCCCCTGGGCGCATCGCTTGCAGGGCCATTGGCGCCACTGTTCAAGCCCCCTTCAAGCCGCCGCGCAGCCGGTCCAGATCATCACCGAGGCCCGCCCATGACCCCCACCATCCCCGTTCTGGCCGCCCCGCATTTCGACCCCGGTGCGGGGCGGGTCGAGATGCAGTGCAGCGCGGGCATGTCGATCGCCGAGATCCTTGACAGCACCCTGCCGGCCATTGACTCGACCGAGCGGCGCAGCTGCCGGGTCACGCTGGTGACGGATCGTGGTGCCGAGGTCATTCCCGAGGCGCTCTGGAGCCGCGTCCGGCCGCGTCCGGGCGTGCGGGTCGTGGTCCGGGTGATCGCGGGCAAAGGCGCGATCAAGGCGGTGCTGTCCATCGCCATCGCCGTGGCAGCCTTCGCCATCGGGACGATGTTCGGGGCGCCGTTCGCCGCGGCCCTCGGCCTGTCGGGAAAGTTCGGGGTCGCTATCGGGACCGCACTGCTTTCCACCGGCGTCACGTTGGTCGGGAACCTGCTGCTGTCCGCGCTGATCCCGCCGGTGAAGCCCGAAAGCCGTGACGTCCAAGCCCGCTATTCCATCGCTGGCTGGCAGAATCGCCTGGACCCGGACGGCGCGGTGCCGGTCGTCATGGGGCGGCATCGCTACGCGCCCCCCTTCGCGTGCTTCAGCCATTCCGAGATCGTCGGCGACGAGCAATACATCCGTGCCGTCTTCTGCCTGGGTGAAGGCCCGCTGCAGATCAGCGACCTCCGCATCGGCGAGACCTCGATCGATGAGTTCGAGGACGTGCAGGTCGAAATCCGCGACGGCCGCGCCACCGATCTGCCGCAGACGATCATCACGCGACAGATCCTGGAGGAGGCCGTAGGCGTCGAGCTGGTCCGCCCTCTGCCGCGCGACAGCGCCGGAGAGGTCATGCCGGGCGGCGGCGAGGAGAAGCCGATGGTGCGCACGACAGGCGGCGATGCCTTGGGCGCGTCGATCATCCTGTCGTTTCCGGGTGGCCTTGTCCGCTTCAACGATGAGGGCGATCAGCGCCATGAGAGCGTCAGCATCAAGATCGAGCAGCGGCGGATCGATGCAGAGGAATGGCAGCTGGTCACAACGCTGGAGATCCGCGCCAAGAAGCTGGAGATGTTCTATCGCCAGCACAGCTGGACCTTCCCGTCGCGTGGCCGCTGGCAGATCCGGCTTACGATGATGACCGACGAGACAACCGATAGCAAAGTCCAGCGCCGCGCGACCTGGGCAGCCCTGCAGACCCACCGTCCGGAATACCCTCTGAACTATCGCCGCCCGCTGGCGCTGGTCGCGATCCGGGCGCGGGCCACCCACCAGCTGTCCGGCAACCTCGACAGCTTCAACGCCATCGCGCAGGCGCTGTGCCTGGATTACGACCACACCTCCGGCCAGTGGGTCGAGCGGGCCACGTCCAACCCGGCCGCCCTGTTCCGTCACGCCCTGCAGAGCCCGTCGAACCCGCGCCCCGCCACCACGGCCGAGCTGGACCTGGATCAGCTGGAGGACTGGCACGATTTCTGCCGCATCAAGGGACTGCAATACGACCGGGTGCTGGACCAAGCCGGCACCACCCTGCGCGAGATCCTGACCGAGATCGCGGTGGCCGGCCGCGCATCGCCCCGTCATGATGGCCTCAAATGGGGCGTGGTCATCGACCGCCCCGCCGACCTGGTGGTCGATCACGTCGGCCCGCGCAACAGCTGGTCCTTCTCGACCACCCGCACTTATGTCCGCCCGCCCCATGCCTTCCGGGTCAAGTTCCTGGACCGAACCAATGACTGGAAGCCTGCTGAACGGCTGGTCCGCTGGCCGGGCTACGGCGGCCCGATCATCGAGACCGAAGCGCTGGAAATGCCTGGCAAGACCGACCCGGCCGAGGTCTGGCGCGAGGCGCGCCGCCGCATGTATGAGGTCATCCATCGCCCCGACCGCCACCAGGTGACGCAGGATGGACCGGCCCGGGTGGCCACGCGCGGCGATACCGTGGCCCTCAGCCACCGGATCCTGGACAAGGTCCAGACGGCGACCCGTATCCGTGCCGTGGCGGGCGCGCAGATCCATCTGGAGGATCCAGTCACCTTGGCGCCGGGCGACAGCCACGCGATCCGGTTCCGGGTCTTTTCCGGCCCCGACGACAGCATCGGCACCTCGGTCGTCAGGCCCGTCGCGGCGGAGCCGGGCGAGACCGACGTGCTGCTGCTCGACGGTTCCGGACCGGCGCCGCAGGCTGGCGACCCGGTCTATTTTGGGCGCGAAAGCCTTGAGACCTTCAGCTGTGTCGTCACCGGCGTCGAGGCGGCCCAGGACATGGCTTCAATCCTGCACCTGGTGGACGCCGCCCCCCAGATCGACAGCCTGCTGGAGCAGGACACAATCCCTGCCTGGTCGGGCCGCGTGGGAGCCGAGGTCAACGAAAGCCTGCTGGCCCCGGCCGCGCCGCGCTTCACCTCGATCACCGCCGAACCGACCATCGCCGGATCGGTCAGCTATCTGATCGAACCCGGCCCGAGCCCGGTCAGCGCCGAGGCGTTCTCGATCGAGCATCGCCCCGAGGGCGCAGGCAGCTGGACCGTGGTCCAGATCCCGGCCGCCAATGGGGGCGGCGTCATCACTGGCTATGCCAACGGGGCGTCGATCCAGATGCGCGCCCGGGCCATATCGTCGGCTGGCGTCGCGGGTGCCTATGGCGCGACGATCCCGCTGATCGTCGGGGCGCAGGGAACGCAAATCCCCGCGGCCCTCGATCCCGAGGCGATTCGAATATCGACCCGGCTTGGAGGGGCCATCGTCGAGGTCGCAACCGGGTCTGACCCCGCGACCGAGCGCCTGCAGGTCTATCGGTCCCGGACCCCGGTGCTGGACCGCAACCTTCACCGGGTCCGCACGCCGGTGACCGTCCAGCCGCTGCAGACCGTCTCGATCCCGGTGGGGGACACCAGCCGCCAGAGCCTTCTTACCGGAACATGGACATTGGACAGCGGTTGGACGCGCAGTGGCGAGACCCTGTTCCACACGGCTGGCACCACGGACGTGGCGTCGCAGCCGATGACGACTATCGCGGGGCGCTGGTATCGAGTCGGCCTGCGCATCGCCGATCGCAGCGATGGCAACCTCAGCCCGCGCCTTGCCGGCGGCACCTTGGTCACGGGGCCGGTCCTCAATTCCAACGGTCGCCAGACCGCGCGACTGCAGGCGGCCGAAGGCAACACCAGCTTCCAGCTGTTCGCGGGCAGCCTGTTCGACGGCGCGGTCTCCGAAATCACCGTCTACCTGGAGACCGCCGCGACCCTTGCCGCCGGACTGCACTATCTCTGGGTCGAGCCGCAGAACCGTGATGGCGTTCCCGGCCCCGTAGCAGGCCCGTTCGTCATAGACGTGATCTGATCCATCGGACCGCATCCCCCCGCCACCGGGTCGCGCGCGCGCGTAACGCTCACCTCGCCTGCAGCAAGGAGAGACCCGAATGGCCGGAGTTGGCACGAATAACCTTCCCGTCGCCACGATCATTGATGATCTGCTTGGCAATGCGGGGGGTAACACCCGGCGCATCCCGATCGACCGCCTGGT
>NZ_JBYLFR010000012.1:0-96532 GCF_057748165.1 Paracoccus sp. NIOT.M2S5SZ12 | reverse complement strand
TACAACACCGCGCGGCCCCACTCGGCCCTCGGCTACCAGACCCCCGCAGGCTTTGCTCTGCACCTGACCACCGCAATCGCCCGTCCCGCTGCACGCGATCAGGGTTCCGCGCGCCGGGCGATTGCTCAACCCACGCCGAAAGGCGTAAATCAGCTACCGGCTCCGGTCGCGGCTGGATGAAAGTTCAGTGGCAGGTCAAGTTCGCGACAATTCTACTTTGCTTCTACATCCAGGCAAAGAATAACCAGAGTTATGGAACGCCAGCACCAAGGCCCGGGCGTCCGCAGGATCGGGCCCGCCCCTCGAAGGGCGGACCCGCGTCGTTCGGGCGTGGTCTCAGTCCATGCGGACTTGGGCGTCGGTCACGACGGGCGCCCATTTCTCCATCTCGGCCTGGACATGCGCGGCCAGGTCCTCGGGCGTCGAGGCGACGATGGTGGCCGAGAACTCGGTCATGCGGGCCTGGACGTCGGGATCGGCCATCGCAGTGGTCGCGGCCTCGTTCAGCGCCGCGACCACCTCGGGGGGCGTGCCAGCCGGGGCAAAGAGCGCGTTCCAGGTATAGGTCTCGTAGCCGGGCAGCGTCTCGGCGATGGTCGGCACGTCGGGGAAGCTGGCGGCACGTTCCGTCGTCGTCACCCCGAGCGCCTTGAGCGAGCCTGCCGCGATGTGGCTGGAGGCCGAGGGCAGGTTGTCGAAGATGATCGGCACCTGATTGCCCAGCACATCGGTCAGCGCGGGGCCGGACCCCTGGTAGGGGATGTGGGTCAGGTCGATCCCGGCCATCGACTTGAACAGCTCTCCGGACAGGTGCAGCGGCGTGCCGTTGCCCGAGGACGCATAGGCCAGCGGCTCGGACTTGGCCAGATCGATCAGTTCCTGCACGGTGTCGACGCCCAGTTCGGGGTTCACCGCCAGCACGTTCGGCACCAGCACCAGCAGCGACACGGGCGCGAAATCCGCGACCGGGTCATAGGGCTTCTGCGTCAGGATCAAGGGGTTTAGCGCATGTGTGGCGACGGTGCCCATCAGGATGGTGTAGCCGTCCGGTTCGGCCCGCGCGACCTGCCCCGCGCCCAAGCTGCCGCCTGCGCCGCCGACGTTCTGGACGACGACCTGCTGGCCCAGCTGAGCGCTCATCTTCTCGGCGACGATGCGCCCCACCACGTCGGTGGAGCCGCCGGCGGCGAAGGGGATGACCAGGGTCACGGCGCGTTCGGGAAAGTCCTGCGCCGCGGCCGCGCCCGTCATCAGGACGGCCAGCGCCGCCCCTTGCATCAGTCTGGTGATCGGTGTCATTCTTGGATGTCCTTTCATGATGTCAGCCGTCGGCTTCGGTGAAGACCTCGTCGCGGCGCGACCGGATCTGGGGCAGGAAGACCAGCACCAGCACCGCCAGCGCCGCCAAGAGCAGGCCCGCGCTGATCGGGCGGGTCAGGAAGGTGGTCGGATCGCCCCGCGACAGGATCATGGCGCGGCGCAGGTTCTCCTCCAGGAGCGGGCCCAGAACGAAGCCCAGGAGCAGAGGCGCCGGTTCGCAGCGCAGCTTGGACATGACATAGCCCAAGAGCCCGAAGAACGCGACGGCGTAGAGGTCGAAGGTGTTGTTGTCGACCGAATAGACCCCAATCGCGCACATCGCCATGATGATCGGGAACAGCACGTAATAGGGCACCGTCAGCAGCTTGACCCACAGCCCGATGAGCGGGAGGTTCAGCACGACCAGCATCAGGTTGCCGATCCACATGCTGGCGATGATGCCCCAGAACAGCATCGGCTGTTCGCTGACCACGTTCGGGCCGGGCACGATGCCCTGGATGATCATCGCGCCGATCATCAGCGCCATGACCGGGTTCGCCGGGATGCCGAGCGTCAGCAGCGGGATGAAGCTGGTCTGCGCGCCCGCGTTGTTGGCACTTTCGGGGCCCGCGACGCCGGCGATGGCGCCGTGGCCGAACTCCTCGGGGTGCTTGGAGAGCTTCTTCTCCATCGTGTAGCTGGCGAAGCTGGCCAGGATCGCGCCGCCGCCGGGCAGGATGCCCAGAACCGAGCCGATGCCGGTGCCGCGCAGGACCGGGCCCGCCATCTCGCGGAACTCCTGGCGGTTGGGCATCAGGCGCTGGATGTTGCGGGTCATCACCTCGCGGGTGTGCTCGACCTCCAGGTTGCGCAGGATCTCGGCGATGCCGAAGAGGCCCACGGCCAGGGCCACGAAGTTCAGCCCGTCCGCATAGGCGGTGATGCCCAGGGTGAAGCGCGGCGCCCCGGTATAGATGTCTGTGCCGACCATGCCCAGCAGCAGGCCCAGCACCATCATCGCCAGCGCCTTGATGACCGACCCGTGGGCCAGCGCCACGGCCATGATCAGGCCCAGCACCATCAGGCTGAAATACTCGGCCGCGCCGAACTTCAGCGCGATGACCGTCAGCGGCGGCGCGAAGATCGCGACCAGGAAGGTGGCCACCGTGCCCGCGAAGAACGACCCCAGGGCCGCGGTCGCCAGCGCGATGCCCGCCCTGCCCCGCCGCGCCATCTGATAGCCGTCGATCGCCGTCACCGCCGAAGAGCTTTCCCCCGGCATGTTGATCAGGATCGCGGTGGTCGAGCCGCCGTATTGCGCCCCGTAATAGATGCCCGCCAGCATGATGAGCGAGCTGACCGGCTCCAGCTGGAAGGTGATCGGCAGCAGCATGGCGATGGTCGCCGTGGCGCCGATGCCCGGCAGCACCCCGATCAGCGTGCCCAGGAGCACGCCGATCAGGCAGAAGACCAGGTTGGCCGGGGTCGAGGCGACGGAGAAGCCCATCGCCAGGTTCGACAGAAGATCCATGATGGCGTTTCCCTAAAACTGGACCCAGGGTCCGAACAGGCGGAACGGCAGGCCCAGCCCGTAGCTGAAGATCAGCGTGGACAGGATCGTCACGACCACCGACAGGATCAGCGCCGCCGCGGGCCGCATCCGCACCGAGGCCTGCGAGGCGATCAGCGTCGCCAGGAACAGCGCCGGGACGAAGCCCAGGCCCCGCACCGTCAGGCCGAAGACGATGGGTGCGGGCAGGATCAGCAGCATGCCCCGCCAGGCGATGGGTCCGAAGGGCTCTCCGGGACGGCCGAAGGACTTCAGGAAGATCGCCGCGCCCAGAAGGAACAGCAGCCCCGACAGGATCATCGGGAAATAGCCCGGCCCCATGCGGAACAGGGTGCCGATCTCCAGCCCGGCCGTCTGCCAGCCGAAGAAGCCCGCGGCCCCCATCAGCAGCAGGCCCGCGGCCTGATCGGTCTTGTCGTTGGTGTTGGTGGACATGCGCCCCTCCCTACCCGTGGCGTGATGCCCCCCGCGACGCCCGGCCGCGGGGGGCCGCGCGATCAGTCGGCGTAGACGCCCGCGGCCTCGATCACCGGCTGCCAGCGGGCGATCTCGGCCTCCAGCTTGGCCTGCAGCGCCGCCGGGGTGGCGTCCTCGGCCGAGGACGGGGCGGTGCCCAGACCGGCCATCGCCTCGGCGACGCCGGGATCGGCCAGCGCGGCCTGCAGCGCGGTGGACAGGCGCTCGTTCACCTCGGCGGGCGTGCCCTTGGGGGTGTAGATGCCGTGCCAGATGGCCACCTCGAACCCGTCCAGCCCGGATTCGGCGCCGGTGGGCAGGTCGGGGAACAGCTCCAGCCGCTCGGGCGTGGTGACGGCATAGGCCTTGACCGTGCCGCCCTGAATCTGCTGGGTGGTGTTGGTCGTCTGGTCGCACATCACGTCGACCTGACCGCCCAGAAGGTCGGTCATCGCCGGGCCGGTCCCCTGATAGGGCACGGTGATCATCGGCGCCTCGAGCGCCTGCATCAGCAGCATGCCGCACAGGTGACTGGCCGAACCGATGCCCGCATTGGCCAGGGTCAGGTTGTCGGCATTGCCCTTGACGAACTCCAGGAAGGCCGGAAAGTCGGCCGGCTCGAAGTCCTGGCGCGCGACGACGACCATCGGCACCTCGGTGACCAGACCCACATAGTCGAAGGCCTCCAGCGTCTCATAGGCTAGGTTGCGATAGAGCGTCTCGGCGGTCGCCATGCCGATATGGTGCAGCAGCACCGTGTAGCCGTCGGCCTCGGCGCCCGCGACCCGGCCCGCGCCCAGGGTGCCGCCCGCGCCGCCCATGTTCTCGATCACGATCTGCTGGCCCAGATCGGCCGACATGCGCTCGGCCACCAGGCGGGCGACGGTGTCGGTCGGCCCCCCGGCCGAGAAGGGCACGATCATCGTGATCTGGCGCGCGGGATAATCCTGCGCCAGCGCAGGCCCGGCCAGCACGGTCGCCGCCAGAAGCGACGCCGAAATCGTCTTGAAAGCCATGATTCCTCCCGGTTTTGGCTGATGGGCCGCGCGCTCCTCAACGATGCGGCCCCGTGCATGGGATGCTGCGCCATCACCGGGCGGAGCGCCAAACGCTAATCACGCGGCCGCGACGATTTTCGGGCGTCGCGAGCGGGAAATGGGTAGGAAAGGTGACATGCGGGGTCGGGGATGTGTGGAACGCTACCCATTTTCCGGCGCATGGGTCGTCAGCCGTCGGGGCGGGCCGGGTCCTCGTCGTCGGGGTCCAGCATCAGGCGGCGGTCCAGCCCGTGGCGCTGCATCTTGTCGTAGAGCGTCTTGCGCGAGATCCCCAGGGCCTCGTAGACCGGTCGCAGCCGGCCGCCATGCGCGGCGATGGCCCCCGCGATCACGCTGCGCTCGAAATCGGCCATCCGGTCGGCCAGCCGGGCCAGCGGCAGGTCCGCCTCGGCCGCCCCCTCCAGCCCCAGGACGAAGCGTTCGGCCAGGTTGCGCAGCTCGCGCATGTTGCCAGGCCAGTCGCGTGCCGACAGGTCCGACAGCAGCGCCGGGCCGGCCTCGCGCTCGGGGCACTTGTTGCGGGCGGCGGCCTCGCGGATCAGCTGCAGAAACAGCAGCGGGATGTCCTCGCGCCGCGCGGCCAGCGGCGGGACATGCAGCACCGCGACGTTCAGCCGCCAGTACAGATCCTCGCGCAGCAGCCCCCGTGCCACCAGCGTGGCGGGATCGATCTTGCTGATCGCCACGAAGCGCACGTCCAGCGCGATCGGGTCGTGCGAGCCGAGGCGGGTGATGCTTCGCTCCTGCAGCACGCGCAGCAGGCGCGCCTGCACGTCCAGCGGCATGGCGCCGATCTCGTCCAGCAGGACGGTGCCGCCGCGCGCATGCTCGAACTTGCCGAAGCGCGGGCGCAGGGCGCCGGGAAAGGCCCCGGCCTCGTGGCCGAACAGGTCGGATTCGATCAGCGCCTCGGGCAGGGCCGCGCAGTTGATCGCCACGAAGGGCCGCGCCGCGCGGGCCGAGATGTCGTGCAGCGTGCGCGCCACGACCTCCTTGCCCGATCCGGTCGGCCCCACGATCAGCGTGTCGGCATCCGCCGCCCCGATTGCGCGGACGCGGTGGCGCAGGTCCACCATCACCGGGGTGCGGCCGGGCAGGCGCGCCTCGACATCGTCGCGCTTGCCCGCCACCGCGCGCAGGCGGCGGTTGTCCAGCACCAGCGCGCGATGGGCACAGGCGCGGCGGATGACCGTCACCAGGTCCTGGACCACGAAGGGCTTTTCCAGAAAGTCGTAGGCCCCCGCGCGGATCGCGCTGACGGCCAGCTGCACGTCGGCATGGCCGGTGATCAGGATCACCGGCAGGTCCGGGTCCAGGTCGCGCAGATGACCCATCAGGGTCATGCCGTCCATCTGCGGCATGCGGATGTCGCTGACCACGATCCCGTCGAAGCCTGGCCCGGCCAGGGCCAGCGCCTCGGGGCCGGACCCGACGGTGTGCACCGTCACGCCCGCCAGCTCCAGCGCCTGCGCGGTCGAGCTGCGCATCTGGTGGTCGTCATCGACCAGGATCACCTGCGGCGCGCTCATGCGGCGGCCCGTTCGGGATGGGCCACCGGCAGGGTGACGCGGAACAGCGCCCCCGGCCCCGCATCGTGGCACGAGATGCGCCCGCCCAGATCGCGCAGGATGTTGGCGCTGATCGACAGGCCAAGGCCCATGCCCGCCCCCGGCCCCTTGGTGGTGAAGAACGGATCGAAGATGCGCAGGGCCAGCGCGTCGGGCACGCCCGGTCCCCGGTCGCGCACGGTGATGGCGATGGCCCCGTCCACCGCGCGGGCCGACAGGGTGATGCGCCGGTCGGCCTGCCCCTCGACCGCGTCGGCGGCATTGCCCAGAAGGTTCACCAGCACCTGCTGCAGCCGCGTGGGGCCGGCCAGGACCGGGGGCAGGTCGGCGGGGATGTCCTCCTCCAGCACGGCGCCGATGGCGGCCAGCCGGCCCTCCATGATCATTCGCGTCTCGACCAGCAGGGGCGCAAGGTGGACGGGGCCAAGGCGGTCGCCCGGCTTGCGCGCCGCGTTGCGCAGATGCCGCCCGATGGCCGAGATGCGGTCCAGGAGCGTCAGGATCTGGCCCACATTGTCGCGGGCGCGCCCGACCTCGCCGCGGTCGATCAGGATCGCGGCGCTGTCGGCATAGTTGCGCGCCGCGGCCAGCGGCTGGTTGATCTCGTGCGACAGCGCCGCCGACATCTGGCCCAGGGCGGCCAGCTTGCCCACCTGCACCAGGCTGTCCTGGGCGGCGCGCAGCTCGGTCTCGGTGGCGCGGCGTTCGGTGATCTCGGCCTCAAGGCGGTGGTTCATCCGCGCCAGGTCCGCGGTGCGTTCGGTCACGCGGCGCTCCAGCTCGGCGGTGGCGTGGATCTGCATGGCCAGCCGTTCGGCGATGCGGGCGCGGCGCTGGCGCAGGATCAGCGCCCCCGCCCCCGCCACGCATCCCGCAAGGATCAGCAGCATCACAACCATCTGCGCCTGCCCGCGCAGTTCGGCCGTGTCCAGAAGGACATGGACCGTCCAGCCCGCCTCGGGCATGGTGCGCGACACCGCCAGATAGTCGCGCCGCGCCGCGCCGTCCGCGATGCGCATCAGCCGCGCGTCGCCCCGGCTGCGGTCCTCATGGACCAGCGGGCGGATGGCCATGTCGTCGTATCGCTGCGTCGGATCGATCCGCGCCCGCCAGTCGGCGGAGACCGGCACGATCGCCCGGTACCGCCAGTCGGGTTCCGAGGCCATGAACATCACCCCGTCCGGATCGGTGACGAAGATGCGCAGGTCGCTGCCCCGCCACGAGGCCTCGACCGCGTCCAGCGCGATCTTGACCGCGATGACCGCCGCGACCTGCCCCCGGTCGTCGCGGACCGGCGCCGAGAAATAGTATCCGCGCACGCCGGACGTGGTGCCCACGCCGAAGAACCGCCCCGCCTGCCCCGCCGCGGCCTGGGTGAAATAGGGGCGGTAGTGGAAGTTCTGGCCCACGAAACTGTGCGGCTGGTCGTGGTTCGAGGCCGCGACGGTCAGCCCGTCGGCGCGCATCAGATAGATGTCGGACGATCCCAGCAGCGCGTTGCGTGCGGCGAACAGGCGGTTGATCTCGGCCCGGCGGGCCGGATCTTCGGGGCGCATGGCCAGCGCGCGCACGGCGTCCAGATCGGCCAGCAGCAGCGGCACCGACTGATAGCGCGCGAGATAGCCCGCCAGCGCGTTCTCGGTCAGGCGCAGGGCGGTCTCGGCGCGGTCCTGCCCGCGCTGCAGGGCATGGGCCTGAGCCAGGCGGTCTGCCTGCCAGACGACCAGCGCCGCGACCGCGATGATCGCCGCCCAGACCAGATGCCGCCGCCTCATCCCCATCCGCTCCCTGCATCCGCGCGCACAGCGCGGCCCCCGGACCCGCTCTAGCAAATCCGCGGGCAGCCGTCAGCGAAACTTTGCGTCCCGCGGGGGCGCTCAGGTCAGGATCGCCGCCACCTGCGCGCGCACGCGGTCGGCGGCGGCATGGCGCACCGGGCCATAGCCGCGGATCTCCTGCGCGGCCTCCAGCACCGTCACCGCATCCGCGCCCAGGGCCGCATGGTCGCGCGCGACCCGCGCGATCACGCCCTCGAACCAGTCCAGCAGGTCGTGGTCCAGCCGCCGGTCGGCGCTGCGGGCGAAGGGGTCCGCCCAGCTGCCCCGCAGGCCGCGCAGCCGCGCGAGGCCGCGCAGGACCGGTCGCATCCACGGGCCGAAGGCGGTCTTGCGCGGCCGCCCGCGCCCGTCCGTGCCGCGCGGCAGCAGCGGCGGGGCCAGATGGTGGCGGATGGTGTAGCCGCCCTCGAATTCGGCGGCGATGCGGGCGGCAAAGGCCGGATCGGCATGCAGGCGCGCGACCTCGTATTCGTCCTTGTAGGCCATCAGCCGATGGAGAGAGACGGCCGCCGCGCGCCGGATCTCCTCGACCGGGGGCAGCGTGGCCAGCGTGTCGGCATAGCGGCGCGCATAGGCCGCGTCCTGATATCCGGTCAGCCGCGCCATGCGATCCGCGATGATCGCGTCGGCCGTCTGCGGCATGGCCGGGGCGGTCGGCTCTTCCTCCAGCGCGGCCGGATCGGCGGCCAGCACGCGGCCCAGGTCGAAGGCCAAGCCGTTCTTCTCGACCGTAACGCCATTCAGCAGGATCGCCTGCTTCAGCGCCATCTCGCTGACCGGGACCATCCCCTGCTGCCAAGCGGCGCCAAGCGCCATGATGTTGGCATAGACCGCGTCCCCCATCAGCCGCTCGGCCGCGCGGTTGAAATCGACCGCCAGCAGGTTCGCGGCCCCCACCGTGCGCGCGATCAGGTCCTCGCGTTCGGGGATGCGCAGGTCGGCGTCGCGGTTGAGGACCAGATCGCCCGTGGGCATGGGCGCGCGGTTCAGCACGACCCGCGTGCCGGGACGGTAATGCAGGCTGGCCTTGGGCGAGGAACAGACGACCGCGTCGCAGCCGATCACCGCATCGGCATGGCCGCGTTCGATGCGCACCTGATGGATGTCGTCGGGGCGCGCGGCCAGGCGGACATGGCCCAGGACCGTGCCGAACTTCTGCGCGAAGCCGGTGAAGTCCAGCACGCTGGCCCCGCGCCCCTCCAGATGGGCGGCCATGGTGATCAGCGCGCCGACCGTCACGACGCCCGTCCCGCCCACGCCCGCCACCAGCAGGTCGTAGGGACGGTCCAGCGCGGGCAGGACGGGCGGGGTCAGCCGCGCGCGCAGGGCCGCGATGTCCAGATCGGCGGGCTTGGGCTTGCGGCGGCGGCTGCCTTCGATGGTGACGAAGCTGGGGCAGAACCCGTCGAGGCAGCTGAAGTCCTTGTTGCACGAGGACAGGTTGATGCGCCGCTTGCGGCCCAAGGGTGTCTCGACCGGTTCGACCGACAGGCAGTTCGAGGCGACCGAACAATCGCCGCAGCCCTCGCAGACGGCCTCGTTGATGACCGCGAAGCGGGCCGGATCTTCGGCTTTGCCGCGCTTGCGGCGGCGGCGCTTCTCGGTGGCGCAGGTCTGCTCGTAGATCAGCACGGTGACGCCCCGGATCTCGCGCAGTTCGCGCTGGATGGCGTCCAGCCGGTCGCGATGGTCCAGCGTGGTGCCCTGCGGAAAGTCGCGCAGATCGAAGGCAGCGGGATTGTCGCTGACCAGCGCGATGCGCGTCACCCCCTCGGCGCGGCAGCTCTGGGCGATGGCCTGCACGCTGACCGGCCCGTCCACCGGCTGCCCGCCGGTCATCGCCACCGCGTCGTTGTAGAGGATCTTGTAGGTGATGTTGGCGCCCGCCGCGACCGCCTGCCGGATCGCCAGCGATCCCGAATGATACCACGTCCCCTCGCCCAGGTTCTGGAACATGTGCCGCCCGCCGTTCCAGCGCTGCGCGACGGCGATGGGGACCCCCTCGCCGCCCATCTGCGCATAGCCCAGGGTCTGGCGGTCCATCCATCCCGCCATGACGTGACAACCGATCCCGCTGGCCGCCTTGCTGCCCTCGGGCAGCTTGGTGGAGGTGTTGTGCGGGCAGCCCGAGCAGAAATAGGGCGTGCGCGTCGCGCCCGGCACCGACAGGACCGGGGCGGGCGTCGCGGCCAGGGCGCGGGCGCGGTCCTCCAGCCCTTCGTCCGGGAAGAACCGCGCCAGCCGTTCGGCCAGCACCGGGACCAGCATCAGCGGGCTCAGCTCCCCGGTCCAGGGCAGCAGCGGGTCGCCCGCGGTGCGGTGCTTGCCCACCATCCTGCGCGGCTTGGCGCCGGGCCAGTCGTAGAAATACTCCTTGAACTGGCTCTCGATGATGCCGCGCTTCTCCTCGATCACCAGCACCTCGTCCTTGCCGGTGACGAAGGCCAGCGCATCGCGGCGCGCCAGGGGCCAGACCATGCCGACCTTGTAGATGTCGATGCCGAGGCGGCGGCAGGCGGCCTCGTCCAGACCCAGAAGGCGCAGCGCCTCCAGCGTGTCCAGATGGCCCTTGCCGGTGGTGACGATGCCGAAACGCGCCTCCGCGATGTCATAGATGCGGCGGTCGATGGGGTTCGCCTCCGCGAAGGCCTCGACGGCGCGCAGCTTGTGGCCGATGCGCGTCTCGATCTCGGGGCTGGGCAGGTCCGAGAGGCGCACATGGATGCCGCCCGGCGGTCCGGTGAAGTCCGGCTGCGCAAAGACGCGGTCCTCGGGCAGCACGACCGACTGGCCCGATTCGACCGTCTCGGAGATCGCCTTGAACCCGACCCATGTCCCCGAGAACCGCGACAGCGCGATGCCGTATTCGCCGAAGGACAGGTATTCCCCCACCGAGTCTGGGTTCAGGACCGGCATGAACCAGGCCATGAAGGCCACGTCCGACTGATGCGGCATCGATGAGGACACGCAGCCGTGGTCGTCGCCCGCCACGACCAGCACGCCGCCCTTGGGCGAGGAACCATAGGCGTTGCCGTGCTTCAGCGCATCGCCCGAGCGGTCCACCCCCGGCCCCTTGCCGTACCACATCGAGACCACGCCATCGACCTGGCAGGCGGGGTCCAGCACCGCCTGCTGCGCGCCCAGGATGGCGGTGGCGCCCAGATCCTCGTTCACGGCGGGCAGGAACTCGATCCCGGCCTCGGCCAGGCGGGGCTTCTGGCGCCACATCTCCTGATCGACGCCGCCCAGGGGCGAGCCGCGATAGCCCGAGACCAGACCCGCCGTGGTCCAGCCCCGCGCCCGGTCGCGCCGCGCCTGATCCAGCATGATCCGCACCAGCGCCTGCGTCCCGGTCAGAAAGACCCGGCCCTGCTGGCGGGCATAGCGGTCGTCCAGCTGATAGGTGGCGAAACCCTTCGGTTGTTCGGTCATGACGGCTGATCCTCCCCGGCGCGCAGTCGCATCATCATGCGCCCTACGCGGCGAAGATTCTTTCCAGAATGCTGGCGGAACGGCGCCGTCGCGGATAATCTGTCCGCCAAACCGGAGACAAGTGAAACGCCATGCCGGATGACGCTCTTCTGGACGATCCCGTGACCATGCGCATCCTGACGGAGCTGCGCCGCGACAGCCGCATCCCCAACGCGACCCTGGCCGAGCGCGTGGGGCTCTCGACCTCCAGCTGCTGGCGGCGGGTGCGGGCGCTGGAGGAATCGGGGGCGATCCGCCGCTATACCGTGGCGCTGGATGACGCGGTGCTGGGCGACGGGTTCAAGGCCATCGTGCATGTGAACCTGGTGCGTCACGACGCGGCGATGGTGCAGGACTTCATCCGCATGACGCGCATCACGCCGGCGGTGCGGGCGGCCTATGCGACGACGGGGGCGGCGGATTACCACCTGCACGTCACCTGCCGCGACCTTGCGGCCTACAACCGCTTTCTGGACGACCATCTGCTGTCGCTGCCCGCGGTCAAGGGCGCGCAGACCTTCCTGGTCCTGAAGACCATCAAGGAGGAGGACGGCCCCGGCTGAGGGCCGCCCCCCGTCATCGGCTCAGGTCCGGCGGGCCAGCCAGCTGGCGAAGACCGCGCCCGAGATGTTGTGCCAGACGCTGAAGATCGCCGCCGGCACCGCCGTGACCGGCGAGAAATAGGCCGTGGCCAGCGCCGCGGCCAGGCCCGAGTTCTGCATGCCGACCTCGATCGCGACGGCCTTGCGCCCGGCCAGGTTCACCCCGGCCAGCCGCGCCGCCAGATAGCCGATCAGATAGCCCAGCACGTTGTGCAGCGCCACGACCGCAAAGATCATCGCCCCCGACTGGACGATCGCGCCCTTGGAGGCCCCGACCACCGCCGCCACGATCAGCACGATCCCGGTCACGCTGACCAAAGGCAGCATCGGCACCGCCGCGCGCACCAGCGCGGGCAGCAGCCGCTGCGCCGCAAAGCCCAGGGCCAGCGGCAGCAGCACGACCTTGAGGATCGACTGGAACATGGCCCAGGCATCGACGGGCAGGTATTCGCTGGCCAGCATCAGCACCAGGAAGGGCGTCACGACAGGCGCCATCAGGGTGGTCACGCTGGTGCAGGCGACCGACAGGGCGGTGTCGCCCTTGGCCATGAAGGTCATCACGTTGGAGGAGGTTCCGCCGGGACAGCAGCCGACCAGGATGACCCCGGCCGCCACCTCGGGCGACATCGGGATCAGCGTGGTCAGCACCACGGCCAGCAGCGGCATGATGATGAACTGCGCCGCCACGCCCACGCCCACCTGATAGGGACGGCGCAGCACCTCGGCAAAGTCGCGCCCCGAGATGGTCAGGCCCATGCCGAACATGATGATGCCCAGCAGCGTCACGATCCAGGGCGTCAGCTGCCGGAACGTGTCGGGAAACAGAAAGCCCAGGGCCGCGAAGGCCAGGACCCACAGCGCAAAGCTGTTGCCGACGAAGCGGGAAAAACGTGCCAATGTGGTCAAGACTGCCTCCTTTTGCGCAATTCCGCTGCGCCGTGATCTGTCTGCGGGGGCTTAGCGGCGGAGGGCGGCGGCCGCAACCCGCCGCCCCGGCTTGACGCGCGGCGGGGCGCGCGCATAAGATCGTTGCGCGTGCAACGAATGGCGGACCCCGCGATGAGCGACAGCGACACCCCCTCGGGCCTGACCCGCGCCCCCGCGCAGCCCGGCCCCCATCCGGGCTACATGCCCGGCTTCGGCAACGATTTCGAGACCGAGGCCCTGCCCGGCGCCCTGCCCCAGGGCCAGAACAGCCCGCAGAAATGCGCCTATGGCCTCTATGCCGAACAGCTGTCGGGCACGGCCTTCACCGCGCCGCGCGGGCAGAACGAACGGACCTGGTGCTATCGCATCCGGCCTTCGGTCCATCACACGGGCCGGTTCGCGCGCATCGACCTGCCGCAGTGGAAGACCGCGCCGAACGTGCTGCCCGACGTCACCAGCCTGGGCCAGTACCGGTGGGACCCGATCCCGCTGCCCGACCGGCCGCTGACCTGGCTGACCGGCATGCGGACGATGACCACGGCAGGCGACGTCAACATCCAGACGGGCATGGCCGCGCATGTCTATCTGGTCACCGCGTCGATGCAGGACGAATACTTCTTCTCCGCCGACAGCGAGCTGCTGGTCGTGCCGCAGCAGGGGCGGCTGCGCTTCTGCACGGAACTGGGCGTGATCGACCTGGAGCCCAAGGAGATCGCGATCCTGCCCCGCGGCCTGGTCTATCGGGTGGAGCTGCCGGACGGTCCCGCGCGCGGCTTCGTCTGCGAGAACTATGGCCAGAAGTTCGACCTGCCCCATCGCGGCCCCATCGGCGCCAACTGCCTGGCCAATCCGCGCGACTTCAAGTCGCCGGTCGCGGCCTTCGAGGACCGCGAGGTCCGCTCCCGCGTGGTCATCAAGTGGTGCGGCCAGTTCCACGAGAGCTGGATCGACCACAGCCCGCTGGACGTGGTCGCGTGGCACGGCAACTATTGCGCCTACAAGTATGATCTGCGGACCTATTCCCCGGTCGGCGCGATCCTGTTCGACCATCCCGACCCGTCGATCTTCACCGTGCTGACCGCGCCTTCGGGGCAGGAGGGCACGGCCAACATAGACTTCGTGCTGTTCCGCGAGCGCTGGCTGGTGGCCGAGCACAGCTTCCGCCCGCCCTGGTACCACAAGAACGTCATGTCCGAGCTGATGGGCAACATCTACGGCCAGTACGACGCCAAGCCGCAGGGCTTTGCGCCGGGGGGCATCAGCCTGCACAACTGCATGCTGCCCCACGGCCCCGACCGCGACGCCTTCGAGGCCGCCAGCAACGCGGAGCTGAAGCCCCACAAGCTGGACGAGACCATGTCCTTCATGTTCGAGACGCGCTTTCCCCAGCACCTGACCGAATGGGCCGCGCGCGAGGCACCGATGCAGCCCGATTACGTCGATGTCTGGAACCGGTTGGAGAAGAAGTTCGACGGCACGCCCGGGGTCAAGTGATGGCGGCCCCCACCCTGCTGCCCTCCTGGATCGACAGCGCGAACCGGCCCGACGGGTCGTTTCCGCTGAACAACCTGCCCTGCGGCGTGTTCTCGGACGGGGATGCGCCGCGCTGCGGGGTGGCCATCGGCGACCTGATCCTGGACTTGGCCGCCTGCGAGGTGCGGGGCCTGGTCGCCGCGGACGGCACGCTGGCCCGACCCGCCTGGAACGACTTCATCGCCCTGGGGCCTCGGGCCTGGGCGGCGCTTCGGGCGCGGCTGATGGTGCTGCTGGGGCCGGACGGGCCGCGCGACCTGCCGCTGATCCCGATGGCGCGGGCGGCGCTGCACCTGCCGATCCGGGTCAGCGAGTTCACCGATTTCTATGCCTCGCGCCATCATGCGCAGACCGTGGGCGCGCTGTTCCGCGACCCGCAGAACGCCCTGCCGCCGCAATGGACGCATATGCCCATCGGCTATAACGGGCGGGCCTCCTCGGTGGTGGTGTCCGGCACGCCGATCCGCCGCCCCATGGGCCAGCTGCGGGGCGACGCGGGCCCGGTCTGGGCGGCCAGCGCGAAGCTGGACCTGGAGCTGGAGTTGGGCGCCGTGGTGGGCCTGCCCACCGAACAGGGCTGCCGGATCAGCGTCGATCAGGCCGAGGAGATGATCTTTGGCCATGTCCTCCTGAACGACTGGTCGGCCCGCGACATCCAGGCTTGGGAATATCAGCCCCTGGGGCCGTTCCAGGGCAAGGCCATGGCCACGACGATCGGGGCCTGGATCGTGACCCGCGCCGCGCTGGAGCCGTTCCGCTGCGCCGGCGCCCCGCGCGATCACGCGCCCCTGCCCTATCTGGCCGAAACGCGGCCCGGCTTTCACGACATCCAGATGGGCTGGTCGCTGAACGGCCAGGTGATGGCGCGCGTGGACTATGCGGTCATGTACTGGTCGCAGGCCCAGGCCCTGGCGCATCACGCAAGCTCCGGCTGTCCGATGCGGGTGGGCGACCTTCTGGGCTCGGGCACCGTCTCGGGTCCGGGGCGCGACCAGATGGGCGCGCTGCTGGAGATGACGCTGAGCGGCCGCGACCCCGTCCGCGTGAACGGCACGCCTCGCACCTTCCTGGAGGATGGGGACGAGGTCGCGCTGTTCGCCCATGCGCAGGGTCATGGGTTCCGCGTGGGGTTCGGCCCCTGCACCGGGCGCATCCTGCCCGCGGGGTAAGCGCGCTGGACATTTCCGCCCCGGCTGCCGATGGTCGCGCCAAACGGGGGAGGAGCGGCGATGAGCTTTCTGGGGATCGATCTGGGCACGTCCGGCCTTCGAGCGTTGCTGGTGGACGGGGCGGGCCGGCCTGTCGGTTCGGCCGAACGCCATTACGGCGTCTCTCATCCCCATCCCGGCTGGTCCGAACAGGACCCGGCCGACTGGATCGAGGCCTTCCGGGGCGCGGTCGCGGATCTGCGCGCCGCCCATCCCGAATTCGCGGCCCTGCGCGGCATCGGCGTGGCGGGCCACATGCACGGCGCCTGCGTCCTGGACCGCGCGGGGGAGGTGCTGCGCCCCTGCATCCTGTGGAACGACACGCGCAGCCATGTCCAGGCCGCGGCGATGAACGCCGATCCGCGGTTCCGCGCGCGGACCGGCAACATTGTCTTTCCGGGCTTCACCGCGCCCAAACTGGCTTGGATGGCCGCCGAAGAGCCGGAGCTGTTCGCCCGCGCCGCGCGCATCCTGCTGCCCGCCGCCTATCTGAACCTGTGGCTGACCGGAGAGGCGGTCGGCGATCTGTCCGACGCCTCGGGCACGGCCTGGCTGGACACGGGCGCGCGCGACTGGTCGGACGCGCTGCTGGAGGCGACGGGCCTGACCCGCGCGCAGATGCCCCGCCTGGTCGAGGGCGCGGCCGAGGCCGGGCGGCTGCGCGCCGATCTGGCCGCGGAATGGGGCCTCTCCGGGCCGGTCAGCGTGGCGGGCGGGGCGGGCGACAATGCCGCCGCCGCCTGCGGGATCGGGGCGATGGCCGAAGGGGCGGGCTTCGTGTCGCTTGGCACCTCGGGGGTGCTGCTGGCGGCGCGCGACGGCTATGCCCCCGCGCCCCAGACCGCGCTGCACAGCTTCTGCCACGCCGTGCCGGGGCGCTGGTACCAGATGGGCGTGATGCTGGCCGCGACCGACAGCCTGAACTGGCTGTCGCGGATCACCGGGACCGCGCCTGCGGCCCTGACCGCCGATCTGGGACCGTTGCGCCCCCCCGGTTCGGTGCGGTTCCTGCCCTATCTGTCCGGAGAGCGCACGCCCCATAACGACCCCGCCATCCGCGCCAGCCTGACCGGGCTGGCGGCGGCGACGGATCGGGGCGACCTGACCCGCGCCGTGCTGGAGGGGGTGGCCTTCGGGCTGGCCGACAGCCTCTCGGCGCTGCATCGGACCGGCGCGCGGCCCGACACGCTGATGGCGATCGGCGGGGGGGCGCAGTCGCGCTATTGGCTGGAGGCGATCGCCACGGCGCTGGACGTGACGCTGACCCTGCCCGAGGCGGGCGAGTTCGGCGCGGCCCTGGGGGCTGCGCGCCTCGGTATGGTGGCGGCGGGCGCGGACAGCGTGGCCGAGGTCATGACCCCGCCCGCGATCACCGCGCGCATCGAACCGGACCAGGCCCTGCGCCCCGCCTTCGCCGAGGCGCTGGCGGCGTTCCGGGCCAGCTATCCGGCGATCCGGGCGATCCAGTAGCCCCTACAGATAGTTGCGCGCCACCGCGATGGCGACGGCCTGGGTGCGGCTTTTCGCGCCCAGCTTGCCGCAGGCCTTCACGGCGCGCTGCTTGACGGTCGATTCCGCGATGCCCAGCTGGGTCGCGGTCTCGATCTGGCCCAGACCGTCGCGGAAGCAGCGCAGCACGTCCAGCTCGGCCGGGGTCAGGGCGGCGCGGTTCAGCACCAGGTCGGTCCACAGGTTGAACTTGGCCCGGCAGCGCGCGATCTCGTCATCGGTGAATTCGCGGTCCGGGTGGGACAGGGTCAGGAAGGACCGCTTGCCCGCCACCTTGCGCGAGATGGCCACCCCGTAGTTCAGCCGGAACTTGCGCGCCGCCTGCATGACGCCGCGCAGGTCGGGGATGCGCACCTCGGACCAGCGCGCGGCCCCGTCATGGGTCATCGTCCACATCGCGATGGGGTCGCCGAAGAAGTAGTTGCGGTCCTCGTAGATCGCCCGCCAGGCGTCGGGATAGGCGTTGAACAGGTGTTCCGGCCCCCGATAGGTCAGGTTGAACCCCATGATCCAGCCGGTGGGCGCGAGGGCATGCATCTCGGCGATCTCGGCGTCGAAATGGGGGATCAGGTCATGCAGCATGCGGGCCTCCGGCGCTTCGACCCGCAGGATATGTCCTTTCGGACATACTGAAAAGGCAGGTGCGGTCGTTTTCGCACGACAAGATGCCTCGCGACGCGCAATCCGGGCTCACCTTTCACCAAAGGAGCACGGAGATGGTCAAGGAAATGAGGGAGCCCAAGCTCGCGACGGCGGAGTTCAGTCGCGACATGGTCGAGACGATGCTGACCTATTTCGACGCCTATGCCGACGAGGGCGTGCTGAAGGTCGAGGTGACCAGCTGGGGGCTGTGGCTGCCCAACAAGGTGACCGGCGGACGCCAGTTCCTGGGGCTGGCCAAGCTGCCCGACGGCTATCGGCAATAAGGACGGACGACATGACACAGACGATGAGCGACGTGCGGATCAGCACGATCCGCCTGCCCCATGACATGGCGCAGTTCGACCTGGTGACCAGCTTCTTCAAGCTGCGCAAGCAGATCTTCGTGGACCGCATGGCCTGGCCGCTGCACCATGCCGAAGGCATCGAGTTCGAGCAGTACGACACCTTCGACACGGTCTACGTGATCGCGCATCGCGACGGCCAGGCCATCGGCGGGGCGCGGCTGAAGCGGACCGACTGCGCCTTCGGCGGGGGCAAGGTGGTCTATTCCTACATGATCCGCGACGCGCATCTGGGGCTGCTCCCCGGCATGCCCACCAACCTGTGCCATGACGAACCCCCCGTCGATCCGCAGTCCTGGGAGCTGACGCGTTTTGCCGCGCTGCCGGTGCCGGGCCTGGCCGAGGCGATCCTGGAGGCGTCGAACGACCACCTGCACCGGGTGGGCGCGACGGACTGCCTGTTCCTGGGACCGCCCGCCTTCCTGCGCATGGCGCAGCGGCTTGGCTGGACACCACGTCCGATGGGCGATCTGGTCTCCAACGACGACGGCAAGTTTCTGGCCTTCGCCTGCGCGGTGCGCCAGCCGCAGATGGCCGCCTAGCAGTTGCTCGCCTGGCCGGGGACCATCCCCGGCCGCGCGTCCCCGACCCGCAGATCGCCCGCCCCGAGCCGGGCGCGGATGGCGCGCGACAGCGCGTCGATGCCGACCGTGACCAGCCCGGTCGCGACCAGGATGACGACGGCGCGGTCGATGCGCAGCTCTCCGATGGCATCGTCCAGAAAGAACCCCAGGGTGGCGATGCCCAGGACGCCCATGATCGCGGATTCCCGGATGATGATCTCCCACCGGTAGAGGCACAGCGCCACGAACGGACCGAACAGGCGCGGCACGATCTCCCAGCCCCAGAGCGTCAGGCCGCGCGGCGCGTCCGCGCGCAGCGTCAGCCCGGTCGCCTGACGGCCCAGAAGATGCCCGATGATCGCCCCGTTGTGCAGCCCGAGCGCCAGGATCGCGGGCAGCATGGACGGCCCCCAGACCTGCAGGAACAGATAGGCCAGCATGTATTCCGGGAACGACCGCAGGATCACCAGCACCAGATGCCCCAGGCCCGCGCCGATGCGCCCGGTGACGCGCGGCACGGTGGCGGCCTGCGCGACGAAGGCCACCGCCCCCGCCAGCACCAGCGCCAGCTGCGCGACGATCAGCGTCGCGGCAAGGCCCGGCAGGATCGCGGTGCTCGTCAGCTCCCACAGCCAGGGCAGCATGGCGGCCGGGTCACCCTGGCGCAGGGGGGCGGGGACGATGTCCTGGCCGAGGAACCGCCACAGCGCGCCCTGCCCCATCGGCGGCGTGCGCACGGTGGAGAGCATCACCGCCGCGAAGACCAGCCAGCCCAGCAGCAGCCGGGGCCGCATCCACAGCCGGACCGTCGCGATCAGCGTGATGTAGATCGCCATGACCGCCCCCGCCGCGCCGTATTCCCCCTGCCGGAAGAACGTGTCCAGCTGGAAGCCGAGCGTCGGCAGCCCGATGAAGCCCAGCACTGCCGAGGACCGCAGCCCGCATTCCAGCCGGTAGAGCGCATAGGTCGCCATCTGCGGCCAGGCCAGCGGCGCGCGCGCCCAGAGGAACCGCGTCAGCGGATCGACCGACGGGCCCAGCCAGCGGTCGGGGCGGCGGTCGGATTCGTCCAGGATCTCGGACAGGACCTTGGCGAAGATCCCGGCATAGGGCAGCGCGATAGCCAGCACCCCCGACCAGACGCTGATCCCGAAGACCTGCAGCAAGAGCAGCGCCCAGAACAGCTCGTGGACCGAGCGCAGGGCGATGGCCAGGCCCCGCACCGCGCGCAGCCGGTAGAAGGGCGCCAGGATCAGCCCCGCCACGCCCCCCAGGGTCACGCCCGCGCCCGCGAAGGCCACGGTCAGTGCGACGGCGCGGGCGATCTGTTCGATGGCGCCGAAATCGGGCGCAAGGAAGCCGCGGCCCATCCGGGCCAGCGCGGCCCAGGGGTCGTGGCCCGCCACCGTCAGGTCGGCCAGCGGCAGGCACAGGGCGGCCACGGCCAGGAACCCCGCCACCACGCCGAGGCGCGACAGGCTAGCCATAGAGGGCCTCGATCCGCGAGGCGTCCAGCTGGTCCACCGGCAGGTCGAACAGGAACTCGCCCTGCGTCAGGCCGATGACCCGCGTGGCAAAGGCCCGCGCGACAGCCACGTCATGCAGCGCCAGGATCGCGGTCGGGAAGGCCGCGCGCAGCAGCGCCGCCAGCTCCTGCGCCTGACGCGGATCGACGGCCGAGAGCGGCTCGTCCCCCAGGATCAGGTCGCCGCCGCGATGCAGGGCGCGGGCCAGGGCCACGCGCTGCTTCTGCCCGCCGGACAGGGATTCCACGCGGGCATCGGCCTGTGGCGTCAGGCCCACGCGGTCCAGGTCGGCCAGGGCTGCGGCGCGGTCGGGCGCGGCGGGGCGGATCAGCGTGCGCAGGTTGCGCCAGGCGCCGTGATCGTCCAGCCGCCCCATCAGCACGTTGCGCAGCGCCGAGAGCTGCGGGACCAGCGCCGCGTCCTGCGGGACCAGCGCGATTCGCAGCCCCCGCCCCGCCGCCGCCGTGTGGAGCGCGGAGAGCAGCGTCGACTTGCCCGAACCGCTGCGGCCCAGCAGGGCGACCCGCTCTCCGGGCGCGACATGCAGTCGCACGCCCGACAGGACGGGCGCGCCGCCATAGCCCAGATCGACCCCGTCCAGAAGCTGCAAGGACTACTCCAGCAGGTCCAGATCGCGGGCGACCTGTTCGATGGGGGCATAGTCCTCATTCGCCGCGGGGATGAAGGCGTTGCGCGGGAAGGCCGCCAGCAGCTCCGGATCGTCCATGCCGACCAGCGCGGCCTGCACCTTGTTGGCGAAACCCTCGCCCCACCGGGCATCCACGTCGCCACGGATGGTCCAGTTGTAGTCGGGATAGGGCGGCGTCTTCCAGATGATCTTGGCGGTCTCGACCTCGGGCGCGCCATCGGCAACCGCCTGATCGTAGACGGTATAATTCAGCGCGCCGACCTGCCAGGCACCCGACGCGACCAGCCGCAGCGTCTGGCTGTGATCACCCGAGAAGCCCACGCGGTCGAAGAACTCCTCCGGCGCCTCAGCGGTGTTCTCGCGGATCGCATATTCCGGCATCAGGCGCCCCGAGGTCGAGGTCTTGGCGCCGAAGGTGAAGGACATGCCGCGCGCGGCCTCGGGGAAGTCCTCGGACTCGGTCAGGCCGGTGTCGGTATGGGCGATGAAGTAGCTGACGAAGCTGGTATCCTCGTCGCCCTGCGCGATGGCGCGGGCGCCGTCCACCAGCAGGCGGGCCTGCACGCCCGACAGGCCCCCGAACCAGGCCAGCTGGACCTGGTCGTTGCGGAAGGCGGTGACGGCGGCGGGATAGGATTTGACCGGCACGAACTCGACCGGCACGCCCAGTTCCTCCGACAGGTAGTCGGCCACGGCCGAGAAGCGCTCGACCAGCCTGGTCTCGTCCTCGTCGGGGATGGCCGAGAAATACAGCGTTTCCTGGGCCGCGGCGGAGAGCGGCAGGGCGGTGGCCAGCAGGGTGGCGAACAGACGCGACATCATGGGCATGGACTGGGCTCCGGTCAGGGTGAGGGGCTGGGATCGGCGGACCCCGTCGATGGCGGGGTCTCGCGCCGATGTGCCAAGCCCCCGTCTCCGGCGGAACCACACGGCCCGAACGCCCCCGGCGCATCGGCTTGCCCGCCCGTTCTAGACCGGTCGTCCGGTCGCATGCAAGGCGTCACGGGTTGACTTGGCCGGGGCGGCGGCAGACAATTGGCGGGTACCTATCCATCACAGACAGGCAGAGGGGGTCCCATGAATATCGACCTTTCGCGCCGCGGCTTTCTGAGGCTTGCGGGGGCGGGGGTTGCGGCAACGTCGCTTGGAGCCATGGGCTTCGGCGGGGCCGAGGCGGCGGAGGCGGCGCATGTGCGCGCCTTCAAGCTGGCCACGACCACGGAAACACGCAACACCTGCCCCTATTGCTCGGTCGCCTGCGGCATCATCATGTATTCGCGCGGCGACGTGAAGGCCGGCGAGACCGCCGAGCTGCTGCATATCGAGGGCGATGCCGACCATCCGACGAACCGCGGAACGCTGTGCCCCAAGGGCGCGGCGCTGAAGGACTTCGTCCACGCGCCCACGCGCCTGACGCAGCCCCGCGTTCGCCGTCCGGGTTCGGACCGCTTCGAGGAGATCACCTGGGAGGAGGCGCTGGACAAGATCGCCCGCGCCCTCAAGGATGATCGCGACGCGAACTTCATCGCCACCAACGATGACGGCACCCCCGTCAACCGTTGGACGACGGCGGGTTTCCTGGCGGCTTCGGCCACGACCAACGAGACCGCATGGCTGACCTACAAGACGGTCCGGTCCATGGGTGTTGTGGGATTCGACAACCAGGCACGCGTCTGACACGGCCCTACGGTGTCCAGTTTGGGCCCGACATTCGGCCGTGGAGCGATGACCAATCCATGGACTGACATCAAGAACACCGACCTGGCGATCGTCATGGGCGGCAATGCCGCCGAGGCGCATCCCTGCGGCTTCAAGTGGGTGACCGAGGCCAAGGCGCATCGCGGCGCCAAGCTGATCGTGGTCGACCCGCGCTATACCCGCACCGCATCGGTGGCGGACTACTATGCGCCGATCCGTCCGGGCACCGACATCGCCTTCCTGATGGGGGTGATCCGCTGGTGCATCGAGAACGACAAGGTGCAGTGGGACTATGTCCGCAACTACACCAACGCCTCCTTCTTGGTGCGCGAGGACTTCGGCTGGTCCGACGGCCTGTTCACCGGCTATGACGAGGAGAAGCGCGACTTCAATAAGGAGAGCTGGGACTATCAGAAGGGCGAGGACGGCTTTGCGCTGACCGATCCCACGCTGCAGGACCCGCGCTGCGTCTGGAACCTGCTCAAGGCGCATGTCGACGTCTACACGCCGGAATTCGTCGAGAACATCACCGGCACGCCGCGGGACAAGTTCCTGGATATCTGCGCGATGATCGGCGAATGCTCGGCCGTGGACCGGACGATGACGTCCATGTACGCGCTTGGCTGGACCCAGCATTCCAAGGGTGCCCAGAACATCCGCGGCATGGCGATGCTGCAGCTGATCCTGGGCAATATCGGCGTCCGCGGTGGCGGGATGAACGCGCTGCGCGGTCACTCCAACATCCAGGGCCTGACCGATATCGGCCTGATGTCGAACCTGATCCCGGGATACCTGAACATCCCGACGGAGAAGGAGGTCGACTGGCAGACCTATCTGTCCACGCGTCAGTTCACGCCGCTGCAGCCGGGTCAGACCAGCTACTGGCAGAACTATCCCAAGTTCATGGTCAGTTTCCTCAAGGCCATGTGGGGCGATGCCGCGACGGCCGAGAATGACTGGGCCTTCGACTATCTGCCCAAGCTGGACGTGCCGGCCTATGACATCCTGCGCATGTTCGAGCTGATGAACCATGGCAAGGTGAACCTGTACTTCTGCCAAGGCTTCAACCCGATGCTGTCCATTCCGGACCGCGGCAAGGTGACGGCGGGCCTGTCCAAGCTGAAGATGCTGGTCGTGATGGACCCCCTGTCCACCGAGACCTCGCATTTCTGGGAGAACCACGGCGCGCATAACGACGTGGACACCGCCTCGATCCAGACCGAGGTGCTGGAGCTGCCCACGACCTGCTTTGCCGAGGACGAGGGCGCGCTGGTCAATTCGGGCCGCTGGCTGCAATGGCACTGGCCGGGCGCGACACCGCCGGGCGAGGCCAAGCACGACACCTGGATCATGGCGCAGATCTGGACGCGGGTGCGCGACCTGTATCGGGCCGAAGGCGGCGCCTTCCCCGATCCGATCGTGAACCTGGCCTGGGACTATGCCGATCCGGGAGAGCCCACGCCGGAGGAGTTGGCGAAGGAGATGAACGGCCGCGCGCTGGCTCCGGTGACGGACCCGGCCACGGGCGCGCAGATCCTGCAGGCGGGTCAGCAGGTGTCCGGTTTCGGACAGCTGCGCGACGACGGCACCACCATGGCGGGCTGCTGGATCTATGCCGGCAGCTGGACCGAGGACGGCAACATGATGGCGCGGCGGGACAATTCCGATCCCGACGACACCGGCATGTTCCTGAACTGGGCCTTTGCGTGGCCGGCCAACCGGCGGGTGCTGTACAACCGCGCCTCGGCCGACATGGCGGGCCAGCCTTGGGACGCCACGCGCCCGCTGATCCAGTGGGACGGGGCGAAATGGGGCGGCTACGACGTCCCCGACATCGCGCCGACCGCCGATCCGGCGACGGTGCGGCCCTTCATCATGAACCAGGAGGGCGTCTCGCGCCTGTTCACCCGGGGCATGATGCGCGACGGGCCCTTTCCGACGCATATGGAGCCGTTTGAGAGCCCCATGGCCAACGTGTTCAACGCGCGGATGCGCGGGAACCCGGTGGCGCGGGTCTTCGAAAGCGACGTAGCCCAGCTGGGAACCAGCGACGAGTTTCCATTTGTCGCGACCTCCTATCGCCTGACCGAGCATTTCCACTACTGGACCAAGCACAACCGGGTGAACGCCGCGTTGCAACCCGAGTTCTTCGTGGAGATCAGCGTCCAGCTGGCCGAGGAGCGCGGCATCGCCAACGGCAGCCGCGTGCGTGTCTTCGGCAAGCGCGGTCAGGTCTGGGCCAAGGCGGTGGTCACCCGTCGCCTGCAGCCGCTGGTCTGTGACGGCAAGCCCGTCCATGTGGTGGGCATTCCGCTGCACTGGGGCTTCATGGGGGCCGCCAAGAAGGGCTGGGGGCCGAACAGCCTGACGCCGTTCATCGGGGATGCGAACACGGACACGCCCGAATTCAAGGCGTTCCTGGTCAACATCGAACCCGCAACCGAGGAGCCGGTGGCATGAAGGACATCGCGAACAGCCCGACCACGGCGGCGTCCAACCCGCCCGTGCAGCCGACCGAGGCCTATTTCGATGCGCGCGACGTCGTGCGCATCTCGGCCACCCGGAACGTGCCAGCCCCCGACCGCCAGCTGGAGAAGCTGGCCAAGCTGATCGATGTGTCCAAATGCATCGGCTGCAAGGCCTGCCAGTCCGCCTGCGTGGAATGGAACGACACGACCCCGGCGGTGGGAGAGAATGTGGGGGTCTACGAGAACCCCCACGACCTGACCCCCGACATGTTCACCCTGATGCGTTTCGCCGAATGGGAGAACCCGGCCACCAACGAGCTGGAATGGCTGATCCGCAAGGACGGCTGCATGCATTGCGAGGATCCGGGCTGCCTCAAGGCCTGCCCGGCGCCCGGCGCCATCGTGCAGTATTCCAACGGCATCGTGGACTTCATCCACGACAACTGCATCGGCTGCGGCTATTGCATCACCGGCTGTCCCTTCGACATTCCGCGCATCAGCCAGACCGACCACAAGAGCTACAAGTGTACCCTGTGTTCGGATCGCGTGGCCGTCGGTCAGGGTCCCGCCTGCGCCAAGGCCTGCCCCACGCAGGCCATCGTCTTCGGCACCAAAACCGACATGCAGGCCCATGCCGAGACCCGCATCGCCGACCTCAAGTCGCGCGGCTACGAGAATGCGGGCCTCTACGACCCGGCCGGTGTCGGGGGGACCCATGTGATGTACGTCCTGCATCACGCGGACAAGCCCGGCATCTACAACGACCTGCCCGAGGAGCCCCGGATCTCTCCGGTGGTCGAGGGCTGGAAGGGCGTGACCAAGACCGCGGGCCTGGCGGCCATCGGTGTGGCCGCGGTCGGCGCCACGCTGCACGGCCTCTTCGCGCGCGCGAACGAGGTTGAGGAGCATGACGTCAAGGCCGCCGACGCCCTGGTCAAGGGCCGGAACCCCGACGAAGGAGACCACGTCTGATGGCCCCGCGCCCCTATTACTCCGAACGCGGCGACCGGCTGGAGAGCATCCAGCCGGTCGAGGTCAGCCGCTATCGCGGCATCACCCGCCTGAACCACTGGGTGACGGCCTTCAGCCTGATCGCGCTGGCGCTGTCGGGACTGGCGCTGTTCGATCCGTCGCTGTTCTTCCTGACCGGCCTCTTCGGCGGCGGTCAGACGACCCGCTGGATCCACCCGATCATCGGCGTGGTCCTGTTCGTCAGCTTCGCGCTGATGTTCATCCAGCTGTGGCGGCTGAACATGCCCCGCCCCGAGGATGCCACCTGGGTCGCCAATATCGGCGACGTGGTGAAGGGCAACGAGGAGAACCTGCCCGAGCTTGGCAAGTACAATGCCGGGCAGAAGTTCGTCTTCTGGGCGATGTCCGGGCTGATCGTGGTGCTGATCGCCACCGGCGTGATGATCTGGGAGCAGTACTTCCCCGGTCTGGTCAGCATCCCCGTGCGCCGCATCGCGGTGCTGGTCCATGCGCTGTCGGCGGTGGCGATCATCCTGGTCTTCATCATGCATGTCTATGCCGCGATTTGGACGCGCGGCACGCTGCGCGCGATGACCCGGGGCACGGTCACAGGCGGATGGGCCTGGCGCCATCACCGCAAATGGCTGCGAGAGATCGCCAGCCGCGACAACAAGGGCCCGGCAGAGTAATCTGCCGGCCACCATCACCGGCATCCCCTGTGGCCGGTTCGGCCCGGAGAGAGACATGACCACCACCATCCAACCCGACCCCTCGGCCATCGGCGGCGTCCCTTCGGCGCCGCTGGTGATGCTGCCGAAACCCATGCGCCTGTTCGCGACCCGCGCGAAACGCCTGGCCTTCCTGGCGCAGCACAGCGACAACCTGGGACCGTGGCTGGCCTTCCTGGGCCAGCTGGTCGACCTTCAGGCGCGTCTGGCCGAGGAACTCCCCCGCCCTGCCCCCGTTCCGGCCGACCGCATCGCGCTCGCGCGCGAGACCCGCATGCCGCCCATTGACCGCCGGGCGCTGTCGACCGATCCCGACCTGCATGCCGCGCTGGACGCGGTGCTGACCCATGCGGCGGCGCTGGACATGCCCGAACCCGCGCGGCTGGCCCTGTCGGCAGTGACCGCGGCCTCCCTGGCCGACCGTCACTGGCTGCTAGAGAACATCCTGGCCGACACGATCCCCGAGGACAGCGTGGCGCCGCACCTGTTCGCGGCGCTGGCGGTGCAGCTGCACCTGTCGCGTCTGGCCGCGGGCCTGCCCGCCGATCGGCTGGTCAAGATCCGCACCGGCGTCTGCCCGGCCTGCGGCGGCCGCCCGGCCAGCAGCAGCGTCGTCGGCATGGCCGAGCTGGACGGCGTGCGCTATGCCGCCTGCGCCTGCTGCCAGACGCAGTGGAACGAGGTCCGGCTGACCTGCCTGTGCTGCGGCGAGACCGGCAAGATCAGCTATCGCAGCGTCGAGACCGATCAGGCCACCGTCCGCGCCGAGGTCTGCGGCGATTGCGATTCCTGGGTCAAGATCCTCTATCAGAACAAGAACCCCAGCCTGGAGCCCGTCGCCGACGATGTCGGCAGCCTGGGGCTGGACCTGCTGATGAAGGACACCGGCATCCGGCGCGGCGGCTTCAACCCGTTCCTCGCGGGCTACTGATGTCAGGCTTTCGGGCGCTGCCTTCGGTCGACCAGCTGCTGTCGGGCCATCCCGACCTGATCGACCGGCATGGCCGGGCGATGGTCACGCGCCACGCCCGGCTGCGCCTGGACGCGGCCCGCGCGGCCATCCGCGACGGTGCCGACGGCGCGGTCGAGGCCGCGCGCCTGCCGCATCTCCTGGCCGCCGATCTGGCGGCGATGGCCGCGACGCGGCTCCGGCCGATGCTGAATCTGACCGGCACGGTGCTGCACACCAATCTGGGCCGCGCCATCCTGGCCGAGGAGGCCATCGCCGCCGCCAGCGCCGCCATGGCCGCGCCGCTGGCGCTGGAATACGACCTGGAGACCGGCGGCCGGGGCCAGCGCGACGACCATCTGCGCGGCCTTCTGTGCGAGCTGACCGGGGCCGAGGACGCCACCATCGTCAACAACAACGCCGCCGCCGTGCTGATCGCGCTGAACACGTTCGGCCAAGGGCGCGACAGCATCGTCTCGCGCGGCGAGCTGATCGAGATCGGCGGCGCCTTCCGCATGCCCGACATCATGGCCCGCGCGGGAACGCGTCTGGTCGAGGTCGGCACCACCAACCGCACCCATCCCCGCGATTATCAGGAGGCCATCACCGACCGGACGGGCCTGATCCTGAAGGTCCACACCTCGAACTATCGCATCGAGGGCTTCACAACCGCGGTCGAGGGCCCGGCGCTGGCCGCCATCGCCAAGGCGGCGGGCGTGGTGATGCTGAACGATCTGGGCGCCGGATCGCTGGTCGATCTGTCGCATTGGGGCCTGCGCCGCGAACCCACCGTGGCCGAGGCCGTGGCCGAGGGCGCCGATCTGGTCACCTTCTCGGGCGACAAGCTGCTGGGCGGGCCGCAGGCGGGCTTCGTCGTCGGACGGCGCGACCTGATCGCGCGGATCAACAGGAACCCGATGAAGCGCGCCCTGCGCCTGGACAAGATCCGGATCGCCGCGCTGGAGGCGACGCTGCGCCTCTATCGCGACCCCGACCGGCTGCCGGACCGCCTGCCCGTCCTGCGCCTGCTGTCCCGCCCGCACGCCGATATCGCGGCGCAGGCCGCGCGGCTGGCCCCGTTGGTGGGTGCGCGCCTGCCCGAATACGCGGTCACGACCACCGATTGCGCCAGCCAGATCGGCTCGGGCTCGCTGCCGACCGACACGATCCCCTCGGCCGGGCTGCGCATCACCGGGGCGGGGGGAGACGCGCCCGACCGGCTGGCCGCCTGGCTGCGGGGGCGCGACCGCCCGGTGATCGGGCGCATCCATGACGGCGCGCTGATCCTGGACCTGCGCTGCTTGGAGCGCGACGCCGACCTTCTGGAGGCGCTGGCGTGATCGTCGGCACGGCGGGCCATATCGACCACGGCAAGACCGCCCTGGTCCGCGCCCTGACCGGCACCGATGCCGACCGCTTGGCGGAGGAGAAGGCCCGCGGCATCACCATCGACCTGGGCTTTGCCTATGCCGATCTAGGCGGCGGTGCGGTGACGGGCTTTGTCGACGTGCCGGGCCATGAACGGCTGATCCACACCATGCTGGCAGGCGCGGGCGGGATCGACCTGGCGTTGTTGGTGGTGGCTGCCGATGACGGCGTCATGCCGCAGACGCGCGAGCATCTGGCCATCCTGGACCTGCTTGGCCTCACGCGCGGCCTGATCGCCCTTACCAAGGCCGATCTGGCCGAGGCCCCCCGCCGCGCCGCAGTCACCGCCCAGATCCGCGAGGCGCTGGCGGAGAGCGGGCTGGCGGATGCGCCCATCATCCCGGTCTCCTCGCTGACCAGCGAAGGCATCCCCGATCTGCGCGACGCGCTGATCCGGGCCGAGGCGCAGACGACCGCCCGCGGCAGCGACGCGCTGTTCCGCCTGGCGGTCGATCGCAGCTTCACCCTGCAGGGCGCAGGCACGGTGGTGACCGGCACGGTCCTGTCGGGCCGCGTGGCCATCGGCGATCTGGTGACGGTCAGCCCCGCCGGGATCGCGGCGCGGGTGCGGGGCATCCATGCCCAGAACCGCGCGGCGACCGAAGGGCTGGCCGGTCAGCGCTGCGCCCTGAACCTGGCCGGAGAGGCCGTCGCCAAGGACGCGATCCATCGCGGCGACATCGTGCTGGCCCCCGCGCTGCACGCGCCCACCGACCGCATCGACGCGATGCTGAGCGTGCTGCCCTCCGAGCCCAGGCCCATCGGCACCTGGTTTCCCGCCCGCCTGCACAGCCATGCCGCCGAACGCGGCGCGCGCATCGTCCCCTTGGGCAATCCGATCCCGCCGGGTGGGCGCGGGCCGGTGCAGATCGTCCTGGACGCGCCCCTGGCCGCGACGGTGGGCGACCGCTTCATCCTGCGCGACGTGTCGGCCAGCCGGACCATCGGCGGCGGGCATCTGCTGGACCTGCGCCCGCCCGCGCGCAAGCGGCGCACGCCGGAACGGCTGGCCCTGATCGCCGCCGCCCATGCGCCCGACCCGCTGGCCGCGATGCTGGCGGTGGCGCCGGTCGATCTGACGGTCTTTGCCCGCGACCGCGCCATGCCCCCGGAGGCGGCCCAGGCCGCGCTGTCCCTGGCGGGCGGGCAGGCGGTGGGGGCTCTGGCGCTGTCAGGCGATCATCTGCGCGACCTGCGCGACGGCATCGCGGCGGAACTGGCCGCGTTCCACGCCGAGAACCCCGACCTGCCCGGCCTGGGCCGCGAGCGGCTGCGCTTGGTCGTCACGCCGCGCCTGCCCAAGGAGCCGTGGCTGGCGCTCCTGCGGCAGGAGGCCGAGGCGGGGCGCATCGTGCCGGACGGCGCCTTCCTGCGCCTGCCCGGCCACGAGGTCCGCCTGTCGCCCGAGGACGAGGCCATCTGGGAACGCATCCTGCCCGCGCTGACCGGAGAGATGCAGTTCCGCCCGCCCCGCGTGCGCGATTTCGCGACCGAGTTCGGCATCGACGAAAAGGAGATCCGCCGCATCCTGCGCCTGACCCAGAGGCTTGGCCGGACCGACCAGATCGCGCATGACCATTTCTTCGCCCGCCCCGTGACCGCGCGGATGGTGGCGATCCTGCGCGAGGTGGCGGCGGCGACCGAGGATGGCTGGTTCACCGCGCCGCTGTTCCGCGACCGGGTCCAGAACGGCCGCAAGGTCGCCATCGAGATCCTGGATTTCTTCGACCGGCACGGGGTGACGCTGCGCCGGGGCGATCTGCGCCGCCTGAACCCGCACCGGCTGGATCAGTTCGACTAGAGGCGCGGGCCGTTCTGTTCGATCACCGCCTCCATCGCCACATGGCTGGAGGTGGCGTTCACATGCGGCAGGCACGAGATGCGGTCGGCCATGATCTGGCGGTAATGCGCCATGTCGCGGGACCGCACCTTCAGCAGATAGTCGAAACCGCCCGCGATCATGTAGCATTCCTCGACCTCGGGGATGGCGCGGACGGCGGCGTTGAAGGCCTCCAGCGCCTTCTGGCGGGTGTCGGTCATGCGCACCTCGACATAGGTGACATGGGTCAGGCCGAGGCGCACCGGAGACAGGATTGCGCGGTATCCGGTGATCAGCCCGGCCTCCTCCAGCTGGCGGATGCGCAGGGCGACGGGGGTCTTGGACAGGCCGACCTTGCGCGCCAGTTCCGTCACCGACAGGCGTGCATTGGTGGACAGTTCGGCCAGGATGCGGCGGTTGATCGGGTCAAGCAAGTCGGTCACGGAAACGGCCCCGATTTTGGGTGAACGGGCTGCATCATGGATCATCATTGGTCACATCGTCCACAGGCGACGCGATAACATGCGGCCATCATCCCCGGGGGCCGCCATGACCGATCTTAATTCCACCGCCAAGTTCCAGCCCGAGGCCGATCTGCTGGCGCGCCTGTCGCGGGAGGCGGACCTGTCGCCCGACATCCGCGCCCGGATCAGCACCCGCGCCGCGGGTCTGATTCGCCGCATCCGCGCCGAGTCGAAGCCCACGATGATGGAGCTGATGCTGGCCGAATACGGCCTGTCCACGCGCGAAGGCGTCGCCCTGATGTGCCTGGCCGAAGCGATGCTGCGTGTTCCCGACCGCTCCACCATCGACGCGCTGATCGAGGACAAGATCGCGCCGTCGGATTGGGGGCGGCACCTGGGCGAAAGCTCCTCCAGCCTGGTCAATGCCTCGACCTGGGCGCTGATGCTGACGGGGCGTGTGCTGGACGACGATCAGCCGGGCCTGGCGGGCACCCTGCGCGGCGCGATCCGCCGCCTTGGAGAGCCGGTGATCCGCACCGCCGTGACCCGCGCCATGCGCGAGATGGGGCGGCAGTTCGTGCTGGGCCAGACCATCGACGCGGCGCTGGAACGCGCCAAGGGACAGGAGTCCAAGGGATACACCTACAGCTATGACATGCTGGGCGAGGCGGCGATGACCGCCCGCGACGCCGACCGCTATGCGGAGGAATACCGCAAGGCCATCGCCGCCATCGCGGGCGCCTGCACGCAGGGGTCGGTCGCGAAAAACCCCGGCATCTCGATCAAGTTGTCGGCGCTGCACCCCCGATACGAGGTCGCGCAGGAGGCGCGGGTCATGGCCGAGCTGGTCCCCGTCGTCCGCGATCTGGCCCGCCGGGCGCGCGCCGCCAACATGGGCCTGAACATCGACGCCGAGGAGCAGGACCGCTTGGCCCTGTCGCTGAAGGTGATCGAGGCGGTGCTGCCCGACCCCGAACTGGCCGGTTGGGACGGGTTTGGCGTGGTCGTGCAGGCTTATGGCAAGCGGGCGGGGCCGATGATCGACGCGCTGCATGCGCTGGCCGTCCGCCACGACCGCCGCATCATGCTGCGCCTGGTCAAGGGCGCCTATTGGGACAGCGAGATGAAGCGCGCGCAGGTCGAGGGGCATCCGGACTTTCCGCTGTTCACCTCCAAGACCGCCACCGATGTCAGCTATCTGGCGCTGGCCAAGCGGCTTCTGGGCCTGACCGACCGCATCTATCCGCAATTCGCGACCCATAACGCCCATTCCGTCGCCGCCATCCTGGAGCTGGCGGGCGACGCGCCCTTCGAGTTCCAGCGCCTGCACGGCATGGGCGAACGGCTGCACGACATCGTGCTGAAGGATCAGGGAACCGCCTGCCGCATCTATGCCCCGGTGGGCGCGCATCAGGACCTGCTGGCCTATCTGGTCCGCCGCCTGCTGGAGAACGGCGCGAACAGCAGCTTCGTCAACCAGATCGTCGATGGGGCCGTGACCCCCGAGGAGATCGCCCGCGACCCGTTCGACGCGCTGGCCGAGGCCCGCCCGCCTGCGGGTCTGGTCGCGCCGGAGGCGATCTACGGCGCGGGCCGGGTGAACGCGCGGGGCTTCGATCTGTCATCCGCCGACGTGCTGGAGCGCATCTTCGCCGCACGCGATGTCGCAGCCGAGGATGCGGTCCCCATCGTCGCGGGTCCGGTCAACGGCCTGCGCGCGCGCCCCGTGACGAACCCCGCGACGCTGGCGGTGGTGGGCCGGGTCCGCGACGCGGATGCGGCGACCGTCGCGGCGGCCATCGGCGCGGCGCGCCCGTGGTCCGCGACGCCCGACGAACGCGCCGCCGTGCTGCGCCGCGCCGCCGACCTGATGGAGGCCGATTTGGGCCCGATCTTCGGCATCCTGGCACGCGAGGCGGGCAAGACGCTGAACGACGCCGTGGCCGAACTGCGCGAGGCGGTCGATTTCCTGCGCTATTACGCCCAGCAGGGTGAGGCGCGGGCCGACGCGCCGCGCGGCATCATCGCGGCGATCAGCCCGTGGAACTTTCCGCTGGCGATCTTCACCGGCCAGGTCGCGGCGGCGCTGATGACCGGGAACGCGGTCCTGGCCAAGCCCGCCGAACAGACCCCGCTGATCGCCGCGCACGCCGTGCGGCTGATGCACCGCGCGGGCGTGCCCCGAGCGGCGCTGCAGCTGCTGCCGGGGGACGGCGGCACGGTGGGCGCGGCGCTGACGCGGGACGCACGCGTCGGTGGCGTGGTCTTCACCGGCGGCACGGACACGGCGCGGCTGATCGCGGGCACGATGGCCGATCACATGGCGCCCGGCACGCCGCTGATCGCGGAGACAGGCGGGCTGAACGCGATGATCGTTGACAGCACCGCCCTGCCCGAACAGGCGGTGCGCGACATCGTGGCCTCCAGCTTCCGCAGCGCTGGCCAGCGCTGTTCGGCGCTGCGCTGTCTCTATGTGCAGGAGGACGTGGCCGAGCATGTCATCGCCATGATCCGCGGCGCGATGGACGAATTGCGCGTGGGCGACCCCTGGGACCTGTCCACCGATGTGGGCCCGGTGATCGACGCCGAGGCGCAGGCCGCAATCCTGGCCTATCTGGACCAGCAGCGCGACCGCATCCTGCATCAGGTCGCGGCCCCCGCGACCGGGCATTTCGTGCCGCCGACGCTGATCCGCGTCCCGGGCATCGCCGCGCTGGAGCGCGAGATCTTCGGCCCGGTCCTGCATGTCGCGACCTTCCGCGCCCGCGACCTGGACCGCGTGGTGGCCGAGATCAACGCGACCGGATACGGGCTGACCTTCGGGCTGCACAGCCGCATCGACGCGCGGGTGCAGCAGGTGTCGCAGGCGGTCCATGCGGGCAACATCTATGTCAACCGCAACCAGGTCGGCGCCACGGTCGGCAGCCAGCCCTTCGGCGGCGAGGGCCTGTCGGGCACCGGACCCAAGGCGGGCGGGCCTCTGTACCTGCCGCGCCTGGCCGCGCCCTCGCGACCGGAGGAGGCCGGGCAGGACTGGGACCGCGCCGAGGACATCGCCCGCCTGAGCCGCGCGCTGCGCGCGGATCACGGCCCGGCGGCCGAGACGCAGACCCTGATGCCCGGCCCGACCGGAGAGCTGAACCGCCTCTCGACCCTGCCGCGCGGTCCGGTCCTGTGCCTGGGTCCGGGCCCCGAGGCCGCCCGCGCGCAGGCCCGTGCGGTCGATGCGCTTGGCGGTCACGCGGTCACGGCCGAGGGCCGCGTCGATCCCGCGTCCCTGACCGATCTGCCCGATCTGGCGGGGGTGCTGTGGTGGGGCGACGCGCATCAGGGTCGCGCGATGGCGCAGGCGCTGGCGCGCCGCGACGGGCCGCTGATCCCGCTGATCGCGGCGATGCCCGACCTGGCACATCTGCGCCACGAACGCCATCTGTGCGTGGACACGACCGCGGCCGGGGGCAATGCCGCGCTGCTGGCGGGCTGAGGCCTAAAGGCCGGGCTGCGCCCCGCGGCCCAGATCGCCGGGGGCCACCGCCACCGACTTGACGATCGCGTGGCAGGGCTGCCCCGGCGCCAGGCCCAGCTGCGCCAGCGACCGGCGGGTGATGCGAGCGGTCAGCCGGTCGTCGCCCATGGCCAGGACCACCTGGACGGTCGGGCCGTCATCAGGGGTGATGGCGGCGATGCTGCCCGACAGGATGGTCAGGGCCGACAGGCCCTCGGGCCGGGCGCGCGACAGGATCACGTCCCGCGCCGCAACCCGCAGGCGCAGCGCGGCGCCGGGCGGCGCGTCGATGCCCGCGACCAGGACCGCGCCGCCCGCCGTCCGCAACCGCGTCAGCCCGTCGCCCTCATCCGCCTCGACCCGCGCGGCCAGGACCGAGGCCGTGTCGCCCCCCGCCACCGCCGCGTCGCCCAGGACCGCCGCGGGCGGCCCGACGGCCGCGACCCGGCCCGCGCGCAGCGCGACGACCGTGGTGGCCAGGCGCGCCACCTCCGGCACCGCATGGCTGACATAGAGGATCGGCACCGCCGCGTGATCGCGAAGGCGTTCGAAATAGGGCAGAATCTCCGCCTTGCGGGCGGCGTCCAGCGCGGCCAGCGGCTCATCGGCCAGGATCAGGCGCGGCGCGGCCAGAAGGGCGCGGCCGATGGCCACGCGGCTGCGCTCTCCGCCCGACAGGGCGCCGGGGCGGCGCGCCAGCAGCGGCCCGATGTCCAGCATCTCGACCACCCGGTCCAGATCCGGCCCCGCCGCGCCCCGCGGCGCGAACCAGCGCCCGAACAGCAGGTTGCGCCGCACCGACAGATGCGGAAAGAGCCGCCCCTCCTGAAAGACATAGCCCACGCGGCGGCGATGCGGCGGCAGGTGCAGCCCCGACGCGCTGTCGTCCAGCAGCCGCCCGTCCACCGCGATCCGCGCGCGGTCCGCCCGCAGAAGGCCCGCGACGGCGTTCACGACCGTGGTCTTGCCCGAACCCGACGGGCCGAACAGCACCGTGAGGCCCGCCGGCGCATCGAAGGCCACGTTCAGCGCGAAGCCGCCGAAGCGGTGGGACAGGCCGACCTGCAGGCTCATGCGCCCCCCACCCGGAGCGCGGCGCGGCGCGCGATCAGCTCCGACAGCAGCAGCGCCGCCATGGCGAGCACGACCGCGATGACGACCAGCCGCCCCGCCGCGACCTCTCCGCCCGGCACCTGAAGCGCGGCATAGATGGCCGAGGGCATGGTCTGGGTCTCACCGGGGATGTTCGAGACGAAGGTGATGGTCGCGCCGAATTCGCCGATCGCCTTGGCGAAGGCCAGGATCGTGCCCGCGATGATGCCCGGCAGCATCAAGGGCAGGGTCACGGTCAGGAACACCCAGGGCGGGCTTGCCCCCAGGGTCGCGGCGGCGGCCTCCAGCCGCGGATCGACCGCCTCGATCGACAGGCGGATGGCACGGACCATCAGCGGAAAGGCCATGACCGCCGCCGCCAGCGCCGCCCCCGTCCAGCGGAACGACAGCACGATCCCCAGGCTCTCCAGCAGCGGGCCCAGGCTGCCGCGCCGCCCGAAGGCGATCAGCAGCAGATAGCCCGTGACCACCGGCGGCAGGATCAGCGGCAGATGCACGATGCCGTTCAGCAGCTGCCGCCCCGGAAATCGCCAGCGCGCCAGAGCATAGGCGGTCAGGATGCCCAAGGGCAGGCTGGCCAGGGTCGCCACCAGCCCCACGCGCAGCGACAGCCGCACCGCCTGCCATTCCGCCGGTCCCAGCCAGCCCGCGACCGCGTCGATCACGGCGCCGTCGTGAAGCCGTATTCGGTCCAGACCGCCTGCGCGGCGGGCGAGGACAGATAGTTCAGGAAGGCCTGCGCCTCGGGTGCAGCGGCCTCGGTCGTCAGGGCGGCCGGATAGGTGATCGGGTCATGGCTGTCGGCCGGGAAGGTGCCGATCACGGTGACGTCGTCCTGCGCAACCGCGTCGGTGGCATAGACGATGCCCAAGGGCGCCTCGTTCCGGGCGACGAAAGCCAGGGCGGTGCGGACGTTCTCGGACTGCGCGACCAGGGGGGCGACGGCGTCCCACAGGCCCAGATGGGTCAGCGCCGCCTTGCCGTAGATCCCGGCCGGCACGGAATCGACCATGGCCATGGACAGCCGCCCGCCCTCCAGCATCGCGGGCAGGTCCAGCCCGGCGTCGATGGTCACCGGCTCGGCCGCGCCATGCGCGATCAGCACCAGGCTGTTGCCCAAGATGTCGCGCCGCGTGTCGGGCCGGATGTCGCCCGATGCCTGCACCGTGTCCATCCATTCGGCGCTGGCCGAGATGAAGATGTCCGCCGGCGCGCCCTCTTGGATCTGGCGGGCCAGGGCGGAGGACCCGGCATAGGACATGACCGCGCGGTTGCCGGTCTCCTGCGACCACAGTGCGGCCACGCGGTCCAGCGCGTCGGTCAGGCTGGCGGCGGCAAAGACCGTCACCGGCGGGGCGTCCTGCGCCACGGCAGGGAGCGGGGCGCCCAGAAGCAGGGCAAGCGTGGCGGCAAGGCGCATGACGGTCTCCGGTCGTTCTTTCCGCCTGAACATAACGCGCCGCGGGGACGGAAAGGCAAGCGTTATTTTCGGACGGCTACAGCGCGGCGCATTATTTTTTCGGACCGGGGGAAGCGATCGCGGCGCGGCGTCGTCTATGGTTTCAAGATGAGCAAGACACGCGATCCCATCCTGGACCTTCTGGCACCGCTGCGGCGCTATGCCTTCGCGCTGACGCGCGACCGTGCCGAGGCCGACGACCTGGTGCAGGACACGCTGCTGCGCGGCCACGAACAGCGCCGTCAGCTGGCCCCCGGCAAGGCGCCCGGGCCGTGGCTGCGCGCGATCCTGCGCAACCGCTTTCTGGACAGGCGCCGCAGCGACCGGGCGCAGGCCCGGCGCGAGGCGGATTTCGCGCAGCTGACCCCGCAGGCGCAGGAGGGCGCGCAGGACGACGCGCTGCGCCTGGCGCAGCTGCGCGGGGCATTCCTGGACCTGCCCGAGGAGCAGCGCGAGGCCTTGGCACTGATCGCGCTGGACGGGCTGTCCTATGCCGAGGCGGGGCAGCTGCTGGGCGTGCCGCCGGGGACCGTGATGTCGCGCGTCTCGCGCGCCCGCGCCCGGCTGCGCGCCTTCGAGGATGGTGCCGACCGCCCGGCCCTGAGGATCATCGGAGGACGCGATGCCGATTGCTGACCCCCTGCCCGAACCCGCCGATCTGGACGCTTATGTCGACGACCAGCTGACCGAAGGCCAGCGCGCCCAGGTCGAGGCGCATCTGGCCCGCAACCCCGAGGCCGCGGCCCGCGTGATGCGCGACCTGGCGCTGCGGCGCGACCTGCGCCGGGCGCTGGCGGCCCCGCCCGCGCCGCGGCCCCTGCTGGGTGCCGCGCGACGTCTGGCCATCGCGCGGCGCCGCGACGCCCGCCTGCGTCAGGTGCTGCGCATCGTGCCGGCGGCGCTGCTGATCGGGCTGGGCTGGCTGGCCCATGCCGGGCTGGGGCCGCTTTCGGTCGGCGAAAGCGTCGCGGCCGCGCCCGCCCCCCCGGCAGTGGCGGCGGCGCTGTCGGCGCATCAGGTCAGCCTGCTGCGCGCCGACATTGCCTCGCAGCCCGAGACGCGCGGACTGGATGCCGCCGAGATGCGCGCCGCGACCGGAATCGCGCTGCCGGGCTTTCCGGGCGGCTGGACGGTGCGCGACGCCCAGGTCTTCCCCTCGCCCCAGGGGCCGGGGATCGAGGTCCTGTTCGACACCGACGACCTTGGCCTGGTCAGCCATTTCGCGGTGCGCGCGGGCGGGTTCGCCGTCAGCCTGCCGCATCTGCACACCACCCCCGACCATGCTGCCGCCTGGTTCCAGATCGGCGAGACGGCCCATGTCCTCGTCGCCGACCGGGACCGGGCCGAGGCGCTTCTGGCGACCTCGGTCGCGCTGTCGGACACGCTTTACTGACCCCCATCCACGGAGAGAGCCATGCAACCCATCCGCCAGGCCGGCCGCAGCGCCGGTTTCGCCCCCGCCGCCGTCTATGACGACGGGCTTCGCGCGCATATGCTGCGCATCTACAACTACATGGGCCTGGGCCTGCTGGTGACCGGACTGGTCGCCGTACTGGTGGCCTCGGTCCCGGCCATCTACGTCCCGATCTTCTCGACGCCGCTGAAATGGGTGGTGATGCTGGCGCCGCTGGCCTTCGTGATGTTCCTGTCCTTCCGGATCGAGACCGTCTCGGCGGCCACGGCGCAGACGCTGTTCTGGGCCTTCTGCGCGGTGATGGGCCTTTCGCTGGCCTCGATCTTCCTGGTCTTCACGGGGACGTCCATCGCGCGCGCCTTCTTCGGCGCCGCCGCCATGTTCGCGGGCATGAACCTTTACGGCTACACCACCAAGCGCGACCTGTCGAAATTCGGCAGCTTCCTGATCATGGGCCTGATCGGCGTGATCATCGCCAGCATCATCAACATCTTCCTCGGCTCGTCGGCGCTGCAGTTCGCGATCTCGATCATCGGCATCCTGGTCTTCGTCGGCCTGACGGCCTGGGACACGCAGTCGATCAAGCTGGCCTACAGCGAGCATCACGATGCCGAGACGCACCAGAAACTGGCGGTGATGGGCGCGTTGTCGCTCTACCTGAACTTCATCAACCTGTTCCAGCTGCTGCTGAGCCTGACCGGCCAGCGCGAGGAATGACCGAAAGAGGACCCGAACCCATGGACCAGAACGACCGCCACGCCATCGAGGCGCTGTTCGGCAAGCTGGGCCAGGCCGCCCAGGCCCAGCCCCATCGCGACCCCGAGGCCGAGGCGCTGATCGCCGACCTGATCGCCCGCAATCCGGGTGCGGCCTATTACATGGCCCAGACCGTGATCATGCAGGAACAGGCGCTGAACGCCGCCGAACAGCAGATGCAGCAGATGCAGGCGCAGCCCGCACCGGCCGCGGGCGGTCTCTTCGGCCGGCTGTTCGGCGGCAGCCAGCCGCAGCCGCGCCCAATGACGCAGCGTCCCGCGCCCCAGCCCTACGGCAAGCCTGCCTATGGCCAGTCGCCCTACGGCCAACCGCAGGGGTCCGGCCCGTGGAACAGCGGTCGCCCGTCGGGCGGCGGCTTCATGGCGGGCGCGGCACAGACGGCGATGGGCGTTGCGGGCGGCGTTCTGCTGGGGAACGCCATCGGCGACATGTTCGCAGGCCCCGCCGATGCCGCGGGCCTCGAGGAACCGCCGATGGATGACGAGGCCGCCTTCGACGATGCGGGCTTCGACGACGGCGGCTTCGAGGAATAAGCCGCGCGGCCCCGCGACGGGACTCCGCCGCGGGGCCGTCTCTATGCCTCAGGCGTCGACCAGCGCCTTGCCGTTCCGGGCATGCCGGACGGCCAGCTTGCAGCCCATCCGGCACGAGGCCAGGATGTGGGGCGTGGTCAAGGTCGCGCAGCTGCGGGAACAGGGTCAGGATCTCCTCCAGCGCGGCGGCGTCGATGCCGCGCAGCGCCTCGGGGCCGGTATACAGCGCCTCGGTCTGGGCGCCGTTCGACGGGAAGACCTCGTGCCGGTCAAACAGGACGTGGGCGTCGTCGACCCCATTCGCATCCTCGGCGATGTCGATCCCGTCCAGCACGCAGAGCTGCCGGGCGGCCACAAGGCCCTCGTCCATGCAGAACGACCGCCGCGCGACGCGCGACCGGACGAGGGCCCGGTGCTGGGGCGAGACCATCAGGTCCGCCTCGGGCGTGGTGGCGCCAAGCGCCCCCGCCCGGATCCGGATCGGGCGCATCGCCGGCATCCGCGCCAGATCCGCCGCCGACAGGGCCCGCCGCCCAATCCAGCGGATGGGCTGCAACCCGTGCTCGGCGGTCAGGATCAGATCGCCCTCGGGCAGATCCTCGACCGCGACGTCGCCGCGATCCGTCCGGATCAGCGTGCCGCCCGCGGATCATGGCTGAATGCCGCCGCCCGGCCCGATCTGGCCGTTCGGATAGGAGATGATGTTGGTGTTGACCGCCAAGGTGATCAGCGTCACCAGGTCGGGCGTCTCGCCCGGATAGATCAGGTGCGGCGACCCGCCGCTGGAGACCAGGATCACTCCACAGCAGATCGCCCCAGCAGCCCGACGCCCGAGACGGTCCCGGTGCTGAGGTTGCCGATGGCGTCGAGCGGGATCAGGGTCCACGGTATCATGGCGCTGAACGACGCCGTCCTTCGTTTGATCATCCCCCGTCATCGCACCGGTCCCGATCGTTCGTATCGGTCCCCAGTTCACAGGCTGAATGATGATGCTAGAGCCATCAATAGGCATGATGCAATCTTCACACGTCTTCAGACATCGCATTGTCCAAATCGACGGCGAACGGTGGAGAAACTTGTCAGGTCATCGGGCTGCGAAAGGTATTGTTCGAGCAGACAAGCAGTCGGGAACGCGCTTTGTCAGACCTGTGATATCATGCTGCTATGCGTCCTGACTCAGATCGACATCTAACGTTTGGAAACAACGGTGAAAACTGCATAAAACGCCGTGCCTTTTGCAGGGATGTCTGTCGCGCTCTCAGCCACCTTCGGACGTTCGACTGATAACGTCGGGGTCGACCTGGGCAGCAGGACAACACGCCGATCCGAGCGCCGTCCGGCCGCAGGACAAGGGTCCTGACGCCTCAGCGATGACCGATCCAGCCGCGATCGTCGGTGAAGGCCCGCCCCTGCGCGACCCGGTACGGAACGTAGCCCTCGAGCAGGGCGACGCCGCCGGCCAAGGGGGCCGGGGACCCGACCATGAGGATGTTCGTCCGTCCCCGCGTGCTGAGCGGGCCGCGCACCGCCTCGACATGTGGATAGACCGCCCGCAGGATCGCGTGGATGCCGCGGGCCAGGGAGCCGTCGGGCCGGTCGATCAGGTTGACGTAGACAGGCCCCTCCGCGACCGCGCGGACCCGGCGATAGGCCTCCAGCGTGGCCAGATGCGCGGGCACCGTGTCGGACGAGAACGCGTCCATCACCACCGCATCGAAGCGTCGCGTGGTGTCGTTCAGGAAGACCCGCCCGTCGGCATGCACGACGGTCAGCCGGCCGGGCGCGTCGGGAAAGCCCTCGGCCCCGCGCGCGGACAGGACGGACCCGGCCCAGGGCATCTCGGCGCGCACGACGCGGGTGATCAGCGGGTCGATCTCGACCGCGACGGCGCGGGCGTCGGGGCGGGCGGTCAGCAGCTGCGCGGGCAGGCCGTAGCCGCCGCCGCCGATGAACAGGACCGAGGGCGCGGGCCCCAGATCGCGCTGCATCCGCGCCCAGATCCAGTCGGTATAGGGCAGTGCCAGATGGCTTCCGTCCTGCGCGCGCAGCCGTTCGGCCGCCTGCGGGACCCGGTCCGAGAACAGCGTGACCCGGTCGCCATGGGTCAGCACGTCGATGCAGGACATGCCGGATTCGAACCGGCAGAGCGGCCCGCCCGCCACGACCGCCGCCGCCGCCACCGCGCCCCCCGCCATCAGCATGGCCCGCCCCGGCCCGATCGCGGTCGGAGGCGCGCCCGCCCCCCGCATCAGCAGCGCCGAGACCAGCGCCGCCAGCCCGCAGCCCGCGAAGGTCGCGACCGACCCGATCAGCGGCAGCGCGACGAAGCCCGCCAGCACCGCCCCCAGGATCGCCCCGAGCGAGCCCGCCGCCAGCACCATCCCCAGGGACGAGCCCTCGCGCCCCGGCCGCGCCTCGACCGCCAGCGAGGCCAGCAGCGGCGAGGGCAGGCTGATCAGCACCGATGCCGGGAAGAAGGCGACCGTCACCGACAGCAGCATCCCCCCGGTGCCGCGCGCGCCCGCGGCATAGATCAGGCTCAGGACCGCGGGCGACAGCGCCATCAGAACCGCCGTCAGCACCAGCGCCGCGCGGATCATGCGCATCGCCTGGCGGCGCGGACGCTCGGCGATCAGCCCGCCAAGGGCGTTGCCCAGGGAGAACCCCGTCAGGATCACCGCGATGACCGAGGTCCAGGTGACCAGCGACGTGCCGAAGAACGGCGCCAGCACGCGTCCCGCCGCGATCTCGTAGGTCAGCCCCGCGGCCGACAGGATCAGGATCAGGGCGATGGTGGTCCAGAAGCGCATCGTGGCCTCCCGCGGCGGGTCATGGAGAGAGGCCCTGATGGCACGGTTCGGGCCGGGGTGCCATGCGCGAAAGGCCCGCAGGGATCGCTCCCCGCGGGCCTTGGGCCGGACGCGATGTCGCGGCGGTCGCGATCACATCGCGGGCAGGACGGTCAGGTCGCGGATCTGGCCCTCGGCCTCGATCGTGCCGGCGGCGGTGGCGGCGCCGGTCTCCAGATCGACCGAATGGATGGTGTTGTTCGTCACCAGCCAGGCCGAGTTCGTGCCCTCGGCATCGGTCTGGATGTCGAAGGCCATCGCCTCGCCGGGGTTCTCGACGTTCAGCATGCCGATAGTGGCCAGCGTGCCGTCATTGGGCGAGGTCTGCTGCAGCAGCGCGCCCAGGCCCGCGTCGATGTCGTACATCGCGGTGGCTTCCGGCTTGCCATAGCTGTTGATGTAGGCCGCGGCGGCGATCATCGGGCTGGCCTCGCTGTTGTCGTCCTCGGGCGCCCAGTTCAGGCTGCCGTCCACGGTGACCTCGCCGGTGTCGACGTTCACGCGGTGGTTGGTGGTGCCGGTCATCAGGCGCAGGCGGTCGGCCATCGGGTTGAAGTCGACGATGACGGCCATGTCGGCCACCTCCAGCGGCGTGTCCATGGTCGACAGGTCGGTCGCGGCGCCGGTGGCGGTGTCGATGGTCACGATGCGCATGTCGTCGGTGACGCCGACCAGCGTGTTGTTCGACGGGCGCAGGTCGATGCCCAGCAGGCGGTCGACGCCCTCGACATCCATGGTGCCGGTGACTTCCAGCGTCTCGGTGTCGAACATCACCAAGGTGCGGTCGTCGGTCAGGCCGACGCCGGTCGCCGCGGCGGCCGCGGTCAGGGACAGCGCAAGGGCAGTGGTCGAGAGAGCAGCAATGCGAAACATGGCAATGTTCCTTTCGGTTCGGCTTCTGTCACAGGCGGCGTTCCTCGCCGTCCTTGACCCGATGACGCGGGGGACGGGGAATCGGATGCAGGAAATCGTGACCCGGGACGATTTTTTTGTCCCGACCGCCCCGATCGGGGTTCGTTGGGCGGTTGCAACCGGGACGCGCTTCGCGGCAGGATGTGGCACGGCAAAGGGGAGGCTGGCGGTGAGCGACGATGCAAGACAGCGGGGCAGACGGCTGGACGCGGCCCTGGCGGCCTGCGCCGCGGGCAATCCCAACGGCATCGACGCCATCCTGGAGATGGAGGGGTCGCAGCTCTTGGGCGTCGCCCGGCGCATCCTGATCCGTCACGATCTGGCAGAGGAGGCGCTGCAGGACGCGATGGTCCAGATCTGGCGCAAGGCCGCGCAGCAGCGCCAGGCCGACGGATCGGCCCGCGGCTGGATCTATGCGGTGCTGCGCAACCGCTGCCTGACCATCCTGCGCGACGGCCGCCGCCTGGCCAGCCTGTCCCCGGACGAGCTGACCGAGCTGCAGGACGCGCGCCAGGACCTGGCCGCGGATGACGACTGGAAGCTGTTGGCGGGAACGGGGCGGCTTGGCGACTGCCTGGACGCGCTGGACGACCCGGCGCGGCGGGCGATCCTGCTGGCGCATGTGGCGGGCTACAGCCACGGAGAGATCTCGGCCCGGCAGGGCGTGCCGCTCGGGACCGCGAAATCATGGATCAGGCGGGGCCTCGCCTCGCTGCGGGAGTGTCTGTCATGACGGTGTTCCGCGACGACCTGGCAGGCTTTGCCGACGACTATGTCATGGGGCTGATGTCGCCCGCCGAGGCCGACCTGTTCGAGGCGCTGATGCAGGCCGACCCGGCCCTGGCCGCGCAGGTGGCGCGCCTGCGCGACCAGCTGCTGCCGCTGGACCTGTCCGCGCAGGCCCTGCCCCTGTCGCCCGACTTCGCGGCCCGGCTGCGCGCGATCATCGCGACCACCCCGCAGGAGGCGCCGGACCGCGCGCGTCCCGCGAACCTGCCGCAGGCGCCGCGCCGCTGGCTGGCCGGGCTGGCCGCGTCGCTGGTCCTGGGTATGGCCCTGGGTCTGGGCGGGGCGTCGCTGCGGCCCCTGCCCGCGCCGCAGGTGGTGGCGGTGCTGCTGGACGATCAGGGCCAGCCCCGCGCCGTCATCGAGGATTTCGGCGACGACACCGCCGAGATCCGCTTCGTGGCGGATGTGGACGTGCCCGACGGCTTCTCGATCCAGGCCTGGACCCTGCCCTCGGTCGAAATGGGGCCGCGTTCTCTGGGCGTGCTGGACGGGCCGCGCGCGGCGCGGCTTGCGGGGCCTAGCCTGCCGCGCCCCGCCGATGCGCAGCTCTACGAGATCACGCTGGAGCCCGCGGGCGGATCGCCGACCGGGCGTCCGACCGGGCCGATCATCGCCAAGGGCCTTGCCGCCGCGCAGGACATCTGAGGGGCGGCAGGGAACGTCCGGCGGGCTGGCCGGTTGAGAGGGGCAACCCGCAACCGACAGGACGCCCATGCCCTCTCCGACCGACGACCGCCGGCCCGCCGACAGCGGGCCTGATGATGGGCCGCTGACCTGCGACGTGGCGGTGATCGGCGCGGGCACCGCCGGGATCGCGGCGGAACGGGCCGCCCGCAAGGCCGGGGCGCGCACGCTGCTGATCGACCCGGAGTTTCGCGGCACGCTTTGCGCCAGCACCGGCTGCATGCCGTCCAAGCTGCTGATCGCCGCGGCCCATGCGGCCCATGACGTGCGCCGCGCGGACAGTTTCGGGGTTCGCGCCGACCCCCCCGTCATCGACGGCCCGGCGGTCATGGCCCGCGTCCAGCGCGAGCGCGACCGCTTTGCCGCCCTGACGCGCGAGAGCATCGAGACGCTGCCCGAGGGCATCGCGATCCGCGGTCGCGCGCGCTTCGTCGCGCCGACGCGGCTGATGCTGGAGGACGGCCGCCCCATCGAGGCGCGCACCGTGGTCATCGCCACAGGATCGGTCGCCCTGATCCCCGAACCGTTCCGCGACCTTGGCCCGCGCATCGTGACCAACGAAACCCTGTTCGAGCTGCCCGACCTGCCCCGTCGCCTGGCCGTGATCGGCGGCGGCGCGATCGGGCTGGAGATCGCGCAGGCCATGGGTCGCCTTGGCGTGGCGGTGACGCTGTTCGATTCGGGCACGACCCTGGGCAAGGCGCGCTGTGCGAAGGTGCATGACGCGCTGCGCACCGCCGTGGCGCGCGACATCACCCTGTGCCTGGGCGTCGAGGTGACGCCCGAGGCCGCGTCCGACGGCATCCGCCTGCGCTGGACCGGCGATGCCGAGGGCGAGGCGGAGTTCGACCACGTCCTGCTGGCGGTCGGGCGTCCGCCGAACCTGTCGGGGCTGGACCTGGAGCGCGCAGGGATCGCGCTGGACGACCACGGCACGCCCCGCTTCGACCCGGCGACCATGCAATGCGGCGACGCGCCGATCTTCATCACGGGCGATGCGGATGCGGACGTGCCGCTGCTGCACGAGGCCTCGACCGAAGGCGCCATCGCGGGGGCCAATGCGGCGGCTTTTCCGCACGTCCGCCCGGCGGAGCGCAGCCCGGATTTCGCGCTGACCTTCACCGATCCGCCGCTGGCGCAGATCGGCGCGGGACCGGGCGAGGGGATCATCTGCGGCCGCAGCGACTATGGCGATCAGGGCCGCGCCCGCGTCGAGGCGCGCGCCGAGGGAATCGTCAGCCTCTATGCCGACGCGTCGGGGCGGCTGATCGGCGCGGATCTGTGCTGTCCGGGGACAGAGCATCTGGCCCATCTTCTGGCCTGGTCGATCCAGTCCGGGGCCACCGCCAGCGGGCTTCTGTCGATGCCCTTCTATCACCCCACGCTGGAGGAGGGGCTGAAGACCGCGCTGCGCGAGATCTGCCGCGACACCCGCCAACCCCTGCCCGAGGGCCGCGACCGCGGCATGCCGCCGGGCGCCTGAGCCGTGAAGGACAAGAGATGACCGAGACGATTCAAGATCTGGGCCACGGCTTCTGGACCATCCGGGGCGACTTTCGCATCGGCGGCGTGCTGAATGTCGGCACGCAGGCGGCGCTGGTGAGGCTGTCGGACGGAGGCTTCGTGATGCTGGACAGCTATCCGCTGACGGGGGCGCTGCGCGAGCGGGTGATGGCCCTGACCGATCAGGGCCGCGCGGTGCGGGCGGTGCTGAACCTGCACCCGTTCCACACGCTGCATTGCGCCGCGGTCGCGCGCGACTTTCCGCATGCCAAGCTCTATGGCGCGCATCGGCACCGGCTGCGCCATCCGGGTCTGGACTGGCAGGATGATCCGGTGGAATCGCCCGCGGTGCAGGCGCTGTTCCGCGACGATCTGGTCCTGTCGCTGCCGCGCGGCATCGACTATGTCAGCCGCAACGAGCGTGTCCATGCCGGGTCGCTGCTGGCTTGGCACCCGGCCAGCCGCACGCTGCATGTGGATGACACGATCAACGTGATGCCGCTGCCGGGGCTGCTGCGCCGCTTCGTGACACGGCCGCGCATCTTCCTGCATCCGACCCTGCCGCAGGCGCTGGAGGCGCGGGCCGGGGCGGTGCGCGACTTTCGCGACTGGCTGCACGGGCTGGCGGCGATGGCGCGCGACCTGCGCTGGCTCTGCGCCGCCCATTCCGGCATGCGCGAATTTCCACGGGGCGGGTTCTCAGACGAGCTCCTGGCCGCCTTCCGCCGGGTCGAGGACAAGCTGGCCCGGACCGAGGCGCGACGCGGCTGATCTTGCCTTCCGCCCCGCGCCGCTGTCAGATCGCGGCAAAACGGGGATGACGATGATCGACATGGGACAATTGCCCGACGGGCGGCGGGTGCAGGCGGTGGATCTCAGGGCGGGGCGGCTCGGGGCGCGGGTGCTGACCCTGGGTGCCATCGTGCAGGACCTGCGGCTGGATGGGGTGGACCATCCGCTGGTGCTGGGCCACCCGGACCCCGCCGCCTATCTGGACGCCTTTGCACATGTGGGCGCGGTGGTCGGGCGCTATGCGAACCGCATCGCGGGGGCGCGCATCCGCCTGTCGGGGGGCGATCACGCACTGGACGCGAATGAGGGCACCACCTGCCTGCATGGCGGGACGGTCGGCGCGTCGGCGCGGATCTGGCGCGTGACGCGGGCCGCGCCCGAGGCGGTGACGCTGGCGCTGGATTTCGCGGACGGTGAGATGGGCTTTCCCGGCGCCCTGCAGGCCGTGGCGCATCTGTCGCTGTCGGACGTCGACGGCGTGGCGGGGCTGACCGTCGCGCTGCAGGCCACCGCCACGCGCCACACGCCCTGCAACCTGACCCATCACGGCTACTGGACCCTGTCGCAGGACGGGTCCTCCGATCACCAGCTGCAGATCGCGGCCGAGCGCTATCTGCCGGTGGATGACGTGCTGATCCCGCTGGCCGATGCGCCCGCCCCGGTCGCGGGCACGCGCTTTGATTTCCGCGAGGCCCGTGCTTTGGGCCGAGAGGGGCTGGACCATTGCTGGTGCTTGTCGGACACGCATGAACCGCTTCGCGAGGTCGCCAGCCTGACCGCACCCGACCTGCGGCTGCGGGTGCTGACCACCGCGCCGGGGCTGCAGGTCTATGATGGCGGGCATTTCCCCGATGCAGGCCTGCCCAGCCATCCGGGGCAGGTGGCCCGCCCCCAGGGCGCCGTGGCCTTCGAGGCGCAGGAATGGCCCGATGCCCCGAACCGCCCCGATTTTCCGCCCGCGATCCTGCGTCCCGGCTCCGTCTGGCGGACCGAGACGCGCTATCTGCTGGACCGGCCCTAGCCGACCGTGACCACGGCCTGACCGTCGGGGAATTGCGGGTGCCGCGCGGTGATGCGGATGGTGCCCGCCTCGCCCGTCAGGCGCAGCCACAGCCCCGTGGTGCCCCCCTGCAGCATCCGCAGATCGGGGCCGATCAGCCGCGCGGGGCCCTCGACCGTGACCGCGATCCCGGCATCCAGGAAGGGCAGCCGGTTGCCCGCCTGGTCCATCGCGCGCAGCATCACCCGCAGGTCGATATCCGCATCCGCCGGCACAGCCTCGCGGTCGGGCGCGACCTGCAGCGTGGTGGGCAGCGGGTCGGCCACGTAATCGCGCACCGCGACCGGCTTGCCGTCCAGCCAGCCGGTGATGCGGCCCGGATGCCAGCTCATCCCCCAGAGGCCCAGCTCCGCCGCGCCGATATGGCGGTGGTCGATGATGACCGGCGGATGGGGCAGATGCGGAAAGCGCTCGCGGTCGGGGCCGACGCGGCGGGTGACGCCTGCGCATTCGAACTCGACCTCATCGCAATTGGTCAGGATGATCAGGGGCAGGACGCCGCCGATATTGCGCTCTCCGCGCGCCCAGAAGGTCACCGGCTGCATCACGATGCCCTCGGAGGGGGGCTTCTGGCTGGCGTAAGCATAAGCCGCGAATTTCGGCTCGCGCCAGATGTCCATGACGCCGTGATGGCAGATGCGGTCGCCCGCGCCGAAATCCTTATGCGTGTTGTAGTCGAACATGCACCAGCCGATCGACCCCGCGATGCCCGCATCGCCATGGGCGGCGTTCAGCACCTCCAGATGGCGGATCACATGCTCCATCTGGCGCAGTTCGGGGTCCTGCGCCTTGGTCGGGAACATGTGGCCATTATATTCGGTGACCAGATAGGGGACGGGCTTCTTGATCCCCGTCACCTCGGCGGGCGCGCGCAGCGCGGTGCGCGGGCGATTGATCAGCGGCAGCTCGGATTCGTCCAGGATGAAGTCGTTCATCGTATAGACATCCTCCAGCATCTCGCTGTCGGTGATGAAGCGCACGCCGCCGGTCGACCGCGTCGGGTCCAGCTCGCGCGCCAGCGCATTGGTGCGGGTGTAGAAGTCGTGATTGTCCTGGCTTTCGTTGATGCGCACGCCCCAGATCACGATGCTGGGATGGTTCCAGTCGCGGGTGATCATGGCGCGGACGTTGTCCACGCTGCGATCCTGCCAGGCGGCGTCGCCGATATGCTGCCAGCCGGGAATCTCCTCGAAGACCAAGAGCCCGATCTCGTCGCAGCGGTCCAGGAACCATTTGCTCTGCGGGTAATGCGAGGTGCGCACGATGTTGCAGCCCAGATCGTGGCGCACGATCTCGGCATCGCGCTCCTGTGCGTGACGGCCCGCGGCATAGCCCTGGTGCGGCCAGCTCTGATGCCGGTTCAACCCGCGCAGCTTCATGGGCTGGCCGTTCAGCAGGAAGCCCTGCGGCGTCCATTCCGCGGTGCGGAAGCCGAAGCGATGCGTGGTCACGTCGCCGCTGTCGGGCAGGGTCAGCTCGACCGTGTAAAGCTGCGGGTTCTCGGTGGACCACAGCGACAGGCCGGTCAGGCCCGACAGGGTCAGCTCCCCCTCGCCCTCCACGACGGCAATCTCACGGTCGCCGTCCAGCAGGCGGGCGCGGACCGGGCCGGGGGCGGTGACCTCGGGGCGGATCACGACCGTTTTCGCCTCCGCCAGCGCGTCGGGCGTCAGGATGCGCGCATTGGTCAGATGCCGTTCGGGCAGCACCATCAGCCAGACATCGCGATAGATGCCCGCATAGGTCAGATAGTCGATCTGCGCGCCGAAAGGCGGGATGGCGGGGTTCTCCGACCCGTCGATCCGCACCGTCACAAGGTTGTCGCCGGGGCGCAGGTGGTCGGTCAGATCGGCCACAAAGGGGGTATAGCCGTCGGGATGGGCCACGACCTGCACGCCGTTCACCCAGACCACATTGTCGGCCATGGCCCCGTCAAAGCGCAGCTGCACCCGGCGGCCCGCCCATGCCTCGTCCCACGCGATCACGCGCTGATAGGTGAAGGCGCGCTGATAGCAGGTCTCGTCGAAATAGCTCAGCGGCAGGTCGACCGCGTTATGCGGCAGGGTGACCGACGCGCCTGCCAGCGGTGCGGCAGGGTCGGCCGCGCCTTCGGCGAAGATCCAGCCGTGGTTCAGTCTTTCGATGGTCCGCATGATCACCACTCCGCAAAGCTGCCGTCGGCATGGCGCCAGACGGGGTTGCGCCAGCGGTGCCCTTCGGCGGCCATCTGGCGGACCTTGTCCTCGTTCACCTCGATGCCCAGACCCGGTCCCTGCGGGATCGCGACGAAGCCGTCGTCATAGGCAAAGACCGACGGGTCGGTCAGATAGTCCAGCAGGTCGCTGCCCTGGTTGTAATGGATGCCGAGCGACTGTTCCTGGATGAAGGCATTGTAGCAGACCGCGTCCAGCTGCAGGTTCGCGGCCAGCGCGATGGGGCCAAGCGGGCAGTGCAGCGCCAGGGCCACGTCATGCGCCTCGGCCATGGCGGCGATGCGATAGGTCTCGGTGATGCCGCCCGCATGGCTGGGATCGGGCTGGATGATGTCGACGAAACCGCCCTGCAGGATCGCCTTGAAGTCCCACCGCGTGTAGAGGCGTTCGCCCAGAGCGATGGGGGTCGAGCAGTGGTTGGCGATCTCGCGCAGCGCCTCGGCATGTTCGGACAGGACCGGCTCCTCGATGAACATCAGGCGGAAGGGCTCCAGTTCCTTGGCCAGCACCTTGGCCATCGGACGATGCACCCGGCCGTGGAAGTCGATGCCGATGCCGAAATCGGGACCCATCTCCTCGCGGATGGCCTGCACGCGCTCCAGCACCTGATCGACCTTGGCGTGGCTGTCGACGAACTGCATCTCCTCGGTGCCGTTCATCTTGACGGCGGTGAAGCCCCGGTCGCCGCAATCGCGCGCCATCCGCGCGGTGTCGCCCGGACGGTCGCCGCCGATCCAGCTATAGACGCGGATGCGGTCGCGCTGCTGGCCGCCCAGCAGGGCATGGACCGGCACGCCCAGATCCTTGCCCTTGATGTCCCACAGCGCTTGGTCGATGCCGGCGATGGCCGACATGTGGATGCCGCCGCCGCGATAGAAGCCCGCGCGATACATCACCGTCCAGTGGTCCTGGATCAGGCGCGGATCGCGGCCGATCAGATAGTCCGACAGCTCCTCGACGCAGGCGGCGACCGAGGCGGCGCGGCCCTCCAGCACGGGTTCGCCCCAACCGCTGATGCCCTCATCCGTGCTGATCTTGACGAAGCACCAGCGGGGCGGAACGATGAAGGTCTCGATGGCGGTGATTTTCATATCAGTCCTCAAAGGCGGGGGCCGCGTGCTGGCGGCCCGTCAGGAAGGCATCGGCGACCAGGCGCAGCGGCGCGAGGTCCAGGTCGCTGTCGCCCGCCGCGACCAGATCGCGGAAGCGGGCGTAGAGGCGGGCATATTCGCGGTTCTCACCCACGGTCTCCAAGCCCGGCGCGGCGAAGCGCGCGCCGCCCTCGGAGAGCGTCGCGGGGCCGGCATCGGTGTCGAAGGCGATCTGCCAGGTCTCGTCCCCCGTCACGCGCCAGTCGAAATGCGCGGCGATGGGATGGCCCGCGTCCAGGCTCAGATCGGCGGCGATGGGGGTCTGGCGGTTCGCGGGGATGTGCAGGTCGGCGCCCACCAGCCGCACGCCGGGGATCAGCGCGGTCAGGATCGACAGCGCGTTGATGCCCGGGTCGAAGACGCCCAGACCGCCGGGCTGCCAGATCCACTCCTGCCCCGGATGCCATTTGCGCACATCCTCGCACCAGTCGATGCGGACGGCGCGGATGCGCGTCGTGGCCAGCCAGTCGCGGGCCGCGTCCACCGCCGCGGCCTCGCGCGAATGCCAGGTGGCGTGGATGGTGACGCCTTGGCGCGCGGCCTCGGCCTCCAGGACGGCCATCTCGGACAGGGTCGCGCCGGGGGGTTTCTCCAGCATCAGGTGGCGGCCCGCGCGCAGCACCGCCATCGCCTGATCGAACCGCCCCTGCGGCGGGGTGCACAGCGACACCGCATCCACATCGGCCAGCATCTGCGTGACGTCGCGATGGTTGGCGACGCCCTCCAGCGTGGCATTGCGGCTGGCGATGGCGGTCAGGGTCAGGCCGTCGGTCGCGGCAATGGCGGGCAGGTGCTGGGCACGCGCGATGGTGCCCAGGCCCACGATTCCGATGCGCAGGCTCATCTCAGGCGCTGCCCGGTCTCGGCATCGAAGAAGAAGGCGTCGGACGGATCGAAGGTCAGGCCCACGCTGCCGCCGCCCGCCGGGTCGAGGCGCTGGCCGGTCTGCACGATCAGCTTCTCGCCCGAGGGGGCGCGCAAATGCGCGAAGGTGGTGCCGCCCAGGTTCTCGGCCAGCTCGACCTCGAAAGGCCCGTCGCCCGACAGGCGCAGCGCGTCGGGGCGCAGGCCGATCTCGACCGTGCGGCCGTCCGACAGGGCCGGGCGGTCGGCGGGCAGAAGCGTGTCGAAGGCCGGGGTGACCACCTGGCCGGCCTGGACGCGGGCCTTGACGAAGTTCATCGCAGGGCTGCCGATGAAGCCCGCGACGAAGCGGTTGTCGGGATCGTCATAGAGGTCCATGGGCCGGCCCACCTGCTCGATCCGGCCAGCGCGCAGGACGACGATCTTGTCGGCCATGGTCATCGCCTCGACCTGGTCATGGGTGACATAAATCATCGTCGCGCCCAGTTCGCGGTGCAGGCGCGCGATCTCGGCCCGCATCTCGACGCGCAGTTCGGCATCCAGGTTGGACAGCGGCTCGTCGAAGAGGAACACCTTGGGGCCGCGCACGATGGCCCGCCCGATGGCCACGCGCTGACGCTGGCCGCCCGACAGGTTGGCCGGCTTGCGCTCCAGCAGCGGGTCCAGCTTCAGGATGCGCGCCGCCTCGGCCACCTTGGCGGCGATCTCGGCCTTGGGATGGCCGTTCATCTTCAGCCCGAAGCCCATGTTCTGCGCGACCGTCATGTGCGGATAGAGCGCATAGGTCTGGAACACCATTGCCACGCCCCGATCGGCGGGTTCGGCATCGGTGACGTCGTCGCCGTCGATGCGGATCTCTCCGGCGCTGGTCTCCTCCAGCCCCGCGATCATGCGCAGGAGCGTGGACTTGCCGCAGCCCGAGGGGCCGACGAAGACGCAGAACTCGCCCTGATCGACCTGCAGATCGACGCCGTGAATGACCCTGACGGGCCCGAAATCCTTGGTGACGCGGGTCAGCTGGACGCCGGCCATGGGAAACCTCATGACTTGTGTTCGGGGAACCGCCAGTTGTCGGCGGTGGCGGCGATCTGGGCCGCGGCGTCGCGCACCGGCCCGGCCAGCGCCAGAAGCTGCGCGCGCGACACGGTGGCGGTCGTGGTGGTGACCGAGATGGCGCCCAGCACCCGGCCCGCGCCCGACAGGATCGGGGCCGCGATGCAGGCGATGCCCGTCTCGTGCTCCTCGTCGTCCAGCGCGTATCCGCGCTCGCGGATGCGGGCCAGCTCGGCGCGCAGGGCCTCGGGCGTGGTCAGGGTGTTGGGCGTATGGGCATGAAATGACTGGCGCGCGATGGCGGCGGCCAGCCGGTCCTCGGGCAGATGGGCCAGCATGGCCTTGCCCACGCCGGTGCAATAGGCGGGGCCGACCTTGCCCGATTGGGCGAACATCTCGACCGGCAGCCGGGCGTTGCGCTTGTCCACATAGAGGACCGCGCCATTGTCCAGCTGCGCAAGATGGACGGTCTGGCCCAGATCCTCGGCCAGGCGGTTCATCACCTCCTGCGCCAGGGGGGCGAGGCTGGACTGCGCCCAGGCCGAATGGGCCAGCCGCACCAGCCGCATGCCGGGCGCATAGGTCTGCCGGTCCTCGTCATAGGCCAGCATGTCCTGATGCGTCAGCGCCTGAAGGAACCGATAGAGCGTCGCCTTGGGCAGGCCCGCCTCGGGCAGGATCTCGGCAAAGCGGACCGGGCGGCCGAAGGCGGCGACAAGGTCCAGCACGGCCAGCGTGCGGCCCACCGTCCCGTCCGTCGTCTCGCGTCCCTGAGCCGTCACGTCATCCTCCCCCTCGATGTTGACAGGCTATGCGATTCGCACCATAGTTTCAATATTCAAAACCAAGTTTCACTATTTGGAACCAAATGGGAGGGAGACCATGGTCCAACTGAAGCACGGGCTGGTGATGGCGCTGCTGCTGTCCACCGCAGCCCCCGCCTTCGCGCAGAGCCGCGTCCTGGTGTTCAACACCGACGCGTCCGACCCCGCGCCCAAGGCCGCCTTCGACCAGCTAATCGCGGATTTCGAGGCCGAGTATCCGGAGATCGACGTCCAGGTGAACACCTTCGACCACGAAGGCTACAAGACCGCGATCCGCAACTTCATGACCGCCGACGCGCCCGATCTGGCGAACTGGTATGCGGGCAACCGCATGCGCCCCTTCGTGGAGGCGGGGCAGTTCCTGGACGTGTCGGATGTCTGGGCCGAGAACGACCTGACCGAGACCCTGGGCTCGGCGCTGTCGTCGATGACCATCGACGACAAGCAGTGGGGCATTCCCTACACCTACTATCAGTGGGGCATCTACACCAACAAAGACGTCTATGCGCAGGTCGGCGTCGAGCCCGCCGCGACCTGGGACGAGTTCATCGCCAATTGCGAGAAGTTCAAGGCCGCCGGCATCGACTGCCTGACCACCGGGTCCAAGGCGCTGTGGCCGGTCGCGGGGCTGTTCGACTATCTGTCGCTGCGCACCAACGGCTATGACTGGCACATGCAGCTGACCAACGGCGAGATCCCCTGGACCGACGACAGCGTGCGCGCGGTCTTTGCCGAATTCGCCAAGGTGCTGCCCTATGTCTCGGCCAACCACGCCGCGATTGACTGGCAGGACGCGGTGTCGAACCTGGTGCAGGGCAAGGCCGCGAACTATGTCATGGGCAACTTCGCCGTAGCGGCCTTCAAGGATGGCGGCATGACGGACGAGAGCCTGGGCTTCATGCCCTTCCCGACCATCAACCCCGACATCCCGCGCGCCGAGGAGGCGCCGACCGACACCGTCCACATCCCCGCGGCGGCCAAGAACCCCGAGGATGCCAAGCTGTTCCTGGCCTACATGGCGCGTCCCGAGGTGCAGACCAAGATGAACGCCACCCTTGGCCAGCTGCCCATCAACAACGAGAGCACCGTGGGCGACGACCCGTTCCTGCAGGCGGGCTTCGAGCTGCTGTCCACCGCCGAGGGCGGCATCGCGCAGTTCTTCGACCGCGACGCCTCGCCCGAGATGGCCAAGGCCGGCATGGAAGGCTTCCAGGAGTTCATGGTCCGCCCCGAGCGCCTGGACGCCATCCTGGAGCGGCTGGAGCGTCAGCGCCAGCGTCTCTATCCGCAGTGATCCCGGCCGGCGCGGGCGGATTGCTCCGCCCGCGCCCCCTTGCCCGCAACCCGACCAGGAAGGTGGCCCATGACCGCCCTGCCCGACACCCCCCTGCCCGCCCCGGCACCGCGCCGCCGCCGGTCGCGCCGTCAGCTGACGCCCTGGCTGTTCCTGGCGCCGGGCCTGCTGATGTTCTCGGTCTATGTGCTGATCCCGATCGTTCAGTCGGTCTGGGTCTCGTTCCACGATTGGGACGGGCTGGGGCCGATGACCTGGATCGGTCTGGCCAATTACGATGAGCTGTGGTGGGACGAGGCCTTCTATACCAGCCTGAAGAACAACGTGATCTGGCTGGCGCTCTATCTGCTGGCGGTTCCCCTGGGGCTGCTGATCGCGCTGTTCCTCAATCAGACCGTGCGCGGCATCCGCATCTACAAGTCGCTGTTCTTCTTTCCCTTCGTCATCAGCCAGGTGGTCGTGGGGCTGATCTTCTCGTGGTTCTATGCGCCGGGCTTCGGGCTGCTCTATGCGCTGATCGAATGGGTCACGGGCACGGGCGTCGCGATCCTGGCCGACGAACGCTATGTGACCTACGGCATCATCGCGGCGGGGCTGTGGCCGCAGATCGCCTATTGCATGATCCTGTACCTGACCGGCCTGAACGCCGTCGCCCCCGACCAGATCGAGGCCGCGCGCCTGGACGGTGCCAAGGGCTGGCGGATGCTGTGGCATGTCGTGCTGCCGCAGCTGCGCCCCGCGACCTTCATCGCGGTCGTGGTGACCGTCATCGGTGCGCTGCGCAGCTTCGATCTGGTCAGCATCATGACCTCGGGCGGGCCCTTCGGGTCCAGCCGCGTGCTGTCCTACTACATGTACGAACAGGCGCTGTCGGAATACGGCTATCGCATGGGTTACGGCGCGGCCATCGCGGTGGTCCTGTTCGGCATCATGATGATCTTCATCTCGGGCTTCATCTGGAAGATGTGGCGCGACGAGAAAGGGGCCTGAGCCATGTTCCCCCGTCCCATCCAGACGATGTCCCCCGCGGCGCAGCGCACCTACAAGATCGTGCTGCCGATCATGCTGGTCCTGTGGCTGCTGCCGCTCCTGGGGGTCGCGATGACCTCGGTGCGCCCCTCGGGCGACCTGGCCGCGGGCAACTATTTCGGCATCCCGTCGCGCTTCGCGTGGGAGAACTACGCCGACGTGTTCCGCAACTCGCCACTGGCGCAGTATCTGTGGAACAGCTTCCGCATCACCATTCCGGTGATGATCGGCGCGGTGGGCCTGTCATGCCTGACCGGCTTCGCGCTGGCGGTCTACAAGTTCCGCCTGTCGCTGGTGGTGTTCTTCATGTTCGTCGCGGGCAATTTCGTGCCCTTCCAGATCTTGATGGTGCCGGTGCGCGACCTGACGGTGAACATGGGCCTCTACAACACCATCACGGGGCTGGCGCTGTTCCACATCGCCTTCCAGACCGGGTTCTGCACGCTGTTCATGCGCAACTTCATCAAGGCCCTGCCGCGCGAGCTGATCGAGGCGGCGCGCGTCGAGGGCGTGACCGAATGGCAGATCTTCTGGCATATCGTGCTGCCGCTGGTCCGGCCCGCCATCGCGGCCCTGTCGGTGCTGGTCTTCACCTTCATCTGGAACGACTATTTCTGGGCCATGGTGCTGACCACGGGCGCCGAGACGCAACCCGTCACCGCCGGCCTGAACAGCCTGAACGGCCAGTGGATCGCCGCCTGGCATCTGGTCAGCGCGGGCTCGATCCTGGCGGCCCTGCCGCCGGTGCTGATGTTCTTCCTGATGCAGCGCCACTTCATCGCGGGCCTGACCCTGGGTGCGGTGAAATGAGGCTCTGGCGCATCGACACCCCCGCGCAGACCCTGGTCCTGGGCAGCGATGGCGGCATGGCCTGCTGCCATTACTGGGGCGCGCTCCTGCCCGCCGACACCGACCTCGACGCGCTGGTCGCGGCGGGGACGGGCGGCATCACCGGCGGCATGCTGGACGCGCTGCCGCCTTTGTCGCTGATCCCCGAGGCGCTGCGCAGCTTTCCAGGCCAGCCGGGGCTGGTCGCCTTTCAGGACGGCCTGCCGCTGGAGCCGGACTGGCGCCTCGACGCCGTGGATGAGGCGGACGGCCTGACCCTGCGCCACGTCGCGCAGGGGCTGCGCCTGGACATCACCATCCGCGCCAAGGATCACGGGCTGATCGCGCTGTCGGCGCGGCTGACGTCGGACGCGCCCCTGACGCTGCACCATCTGGCGCTGGCCCTGCCGGTGCCTGCGCATCTGTCGGAGCTGACCGAGCTGACCGGCCGCTGGACGCGCGAGTTCCTGCCGGTGACGACCACGCTGGACCATGGCGCGCGGCTGCGCGATGCCCGCACCGGCCGGTCGGGGCATGAACATCCGCCGCATCTGTGGCTGACCACGCCCGGCACCACCAACACGACCGGAGAGGCCGTGGCCCTGCATTACGGCTGGTCCGGCGGCCACCGCATGCTGGTCGAGGCGCTGCCCGAAGGCCGCCGCCAGATCCAGCTGGGGCATTGCTCGGGCTCGGAACGCGCGCCCGGCACGGTGTTCGAGACCGCCGAGATCTGGCTCGCCCGCGGCGATGCGGGCCTGAACAGCGTGGCGATCCCGTTCCAGCGCGCCATCCGCGACGCCCTGCCCCCCGCGCGCCAGCCGCGCCCGGTGCATTACAACGGGTGGGAGGCGATCTATTTCCGCCATGACGCGGCCGAATTGGCCGAGATCGCCGAACGCGCCGCGGCCCTGGGGGCCGAGCGGTTCGTGCTGGACGATGGCTGGTTCGGGCGGCGTGATGACGACACCTCGTCCCTGGGCGATTGGGCCATCGACCCGCGCAAGCACCCGCAGGGGTTCGCGCCGCTGATCGACCGGCTGGCCGCGCTGAACATGCGCTTTGGCCTGTGGTTCGAACCCGAGATGATCAACGAGAACAGCGATCTTTACCGCGCCCATCCCGATTGGGTGCTGGGCCCGGCGGACCAGATCCGGGGCCGCAACCAGCTGCATCTGGACATGGCCCGCGACGATGTGCAGGCCTATCTGTTCGACCGCCTCGGCGGCATCCTGGCCGCATGGGAGATCGACTATGTCAAATGGGACCACAACCGGCTGACGCCCCATCCCGATGCGGCGCAGACCCGCGGCGTCTATGCGCTGCTGGACCGGCTGCGCGCCGCCCATCCGCAGGTGGAGTTCGAGAGCTGCGCCTCGGGCGGGGGGCGGATCGACGCAGGCATCCTGACCCGCTGCGGCCGCGTCTGGCTGTCGGACAGCAATGACGCGCTGGAGCGGCTGCGCATCCAGCATCACGCCGCGATGCTGCTGCCCGCCTGCGTGACGGGCAGCCATGTCGGGCCGCGCGACTGCCACACCTCGCACCGCGTCCTGCCCATGACCCTGCGCGCCTGGACCGCGGCGCAGCGGCACATGGGCTTCGAGATGGACCCGCGCGAGCTGACCGAGGAGGAGGCCCGGACCCTGACCCGCGTCACCGCCTGGTGGAAGGCCAATCGCGGCTGGATGATGGCGGGCGACATCTGGCGGCTGGACCGCCCGGCGGGCAGCGTGGCCGAGATGCAGATCGCCGCCGACGGCCACCGCTTCGTGGCCTTCGCGGCGCAGATCGACAGCTCTCCCACCGTGCAGACCCCGGCCCTGCGCCTGACCGGGCTGGACCCCGCGGCGCAATACCGGCTGGAGATGATCGAAACCCCCGCGGGGCATCACACATCGGCCACCGCCCTGTCGCGCGGGCCGGTGGTCCTGCCGGGTGCGGCGCTGATGGCGCAGGGGGTTGCCCTGCCGCCGGCCTTCCCGCAAACCATCGCCGTGATCGAAGGGACGCGCCTGTGACGATAGACTGGATCGCCGCCGATTGGGGCACCACCAACCTGCGCCTCTGGGCCATGGCGGGCCGCAGCCCCGTGGAGGCCCGCCACAGCGACCAGGGCATGGCCAGCCTGACGCCCGACGGCTTCGCGGGCGCGCTGGCGCAGGCGACGACGGGCTGGCCCGCCGTCCCGGTCATCGCCTGCGGCATGGTCGGCTCGCGCCAGGGCTGGGTCGAGGCGCCCTATGCCCCCGTCCCCTGCCCCGCCACCCCGCGCATGGTCGCGGTGCCGGGCGATCCGGGCGGGCGGCCCGTGCGCATCATCTGCGGCATCCGCCAGGACGCCCCCGCCGACGTGATGCGCGGAGAGGAGACCCAGATCGCGGGCCTTCTGGCGCTGGACCCGGATTTCGACGGCATCGCCTGCCTGCCCGGCACGCATACGAAATGGGTCCGCATCTCGGCCGGAGAGATCTGCAATTTCAAGAGCTTCATGACCGGAGAGATCTTCGGCCTGCTGACCAGGCATTCGGTCCTGCGCCATTCCGTGGGCGCGGGCGAGAGTGACCCGGCGCTGTTCCGCGATGCCGTGTCGGACGCCATGAGCCGCCCGGAGCGCGGCTATGCGGGCCTCTTTCAGCTGCGCGCGGAATCGCTGCTGTCGGGGCTGGACCCCGCCGCCGCCCGCGCGCGCCTGTCCGGCACCCTGATCGGGTGGGAGCTGGCCGGCGCGCGGCCCTGGTGGCTGGGCGCGCAGGTCACGATCATCGGCGCCCCGGCCCTGTCGGCCCTTTATGCCGAGGCGCTGGCCGCACAGGGCGTCCCCGCCGCGCGCATGTCGGTCGAGGATGCCACCTTGGCCGGATTGTCGGCCGCCCATCGCCAGTTTCTGCAAGGATAAGCCATGTCCCGCCCCCTGATCGCCATCCTGCGCGGCCTGACGCCTCAGGACGCCTCCGCCATCGGCCGCGCGTTGGTCGCGGCGGGCATCACCCGGCTGGAGGTGCCGCTGAACTCTCCCGACCCGCTGGAGAGCATCACCCTGCTGGCGCGCGATCTGGAGGGTCAGGCGACGGTCGGCGCGGGCACCGTGCTGAGCGTCGATCAGGTGCGCGCCGTGCGCGCGGCGGGAGGCCAGATGGTCCTGTCGCCCAACTGCAACGCGGAGGTGATCCGCGCCACCGTGGCCCAGGGCATGGCCAGCTATCCCGGCGTCATGACCCCGACCGAGGCCTTCGCGGCGCTGGAGGCCGGGGCCACGGGGCTCAAGCTGTTCCCCGGCGAACTGATCGGCCCCACCGGCCTGCGCGCGATGCGGGCGGTGCTGCCCCAAGGCACGGACTGCTGGGCGGTCGGCGGCGTGTCGGTTGCTAACATGGCCGAATGGCGCGGCGCGGGGGCTGCGGGCTTCGGGATCGGGTCGTCCCTCTACAAGCCCGGCGACAGTGCCGAAACCGTCGCAAACAAGGCCGCAGCCATCGTCGCCGCATGGGAGCAGAGCGCATGATCTTCGACGACACCCCCTGCACCCTGGGCGAGGGCCCTCTGTGGCATCCCGACCGGCAGTCGCTGTTCTGGTTCGACATCGTGAACCGCCGCCTGTTCGAGCGTCCGCTGGACGGAGTGCGCCGCGACTGGTCGTTTGCCGACATGGTCTCGGCCGCGGGCATCGTGGACCGCGACCGGCTGATCCTGGCCTCCAGCCGCAGCCTGTCGCTCTTGGATCTGCGCGACGGCACGGCCGAGATCCTGGTGCCGCTGGAGGCCGACAACCCGGTGACGCGCAGCAATGACGGCCGCGCCGACCCGCAGGGCGGCTTCTGGATCGGCACGATGGGGCTGAACGCGGAACCCGGCGCCGGGTCGATCTGGCGCTACTACAAGGGCGAGCTGCGCCGCCTGTTTCCGGCCATCACCATCACCAACGCGATCTGCTTTTCCCCCGAGGGCGACCTGGCGCATTTCGCCGATACCGACCGCGCGACCATCTGGCAGGTGCGGCTGGACCGCGACGGCTGGCCCCTGGGCGAGCCCCGGGTCTTCATCGACCTGGCGGCCGAGGGGCTGAACCCCGACGGCGCGGTGATCGACGCCGAGGGCGGGCTGTGGTCGGCGCAATGGGGCGCCTCGCGCGTCGCGCGCTATGACCGGCAGGGGCGGTTCGACCGGGCGATCGACCTGCCCGCGCGGCACGTCTCCTGCCCGGCCTTCGGGGGACCCGCGCTGGACCGGCTGTTCGCGACCAGCGCGCGGCAGGGCTTGGACGATCCGCGGCCCGCCGACGGCTGCACCTTCGTGGCGGATGCGGGCCTGCGCGGTCAGGCCGAGCATCGCGTTCTGATCGGCTGACGTCCCCATCCTGCCTGCCCGGCGGGCTTCGGCGCCCATGCGGACGTCACCGCCCTGCATCCGTTGCTGCGGCCCGGCAACAGGCGGCGCCATAGAGAAAATCCGCGATAGTTGCATATGGCAATGCCGCCGGGCCTGCCGTAAACCGAATTGCATGGCGCCCCGGCGCCCTGGATCGAGTTGACGTGTGACAAGAGGTACCGCGATGACCAAGAAGGCGCTGATCACCGGAATCACCGGGCAGGACGGCAGCTATCTGGCCGAATTGCTGATTCAGAAGGGCTATGAGGTCCACGGCATCAAGCGGCGGTCCTCCTCTCTGAACACGCAGCGCATCGACCACATCTATCAGGACCCGCATGCGGACGACGCGCGCATCTTCCTGCATTACGGCGATCTGGGCGACACCTCCTCGGTCATGCGCATCATGGCCGACGTTAAGCCCGATGAGGTCTACAACCTCGGTGCGCAGTCGCATGTCGCGGTCAGTTTCGCCACGCCCGAATACACCGCCAATGTCGACGCCATCGGCACGCTGCGCATCCTGGAGGCGATCCGCTTTCTGGGGCTGGAGGGCAAGACGCGCTTCTATCAGGCCTCGACCTCGGAGCTCTACGGCCAGGTCCAGGAGATCCCGCAGCGCGAGACGACACCCTTCTATCCGCGCTCGCCCTATGCGGTGGCCAAGATGTACGCCTACTGGATCGCGGTGAACTATCGCGAGGCCTACGGGATCTATGCCTGCAACGGCATCCTGTTCAACCACGAATCCCCCCGCCGCGGAGAGACCTTCGTGACGCGCAAGATCACCCGCGGCCTGGCCAACATCGCCCAAGGGCTGGAGGATTGCCTGTATATGGGCAATATCGACGCGCTGCGGGACTGGGGCCATGCCAAGGACTATGTCCGCATGCAGTGGATGATGCTGCAGCAGGAGCGGCCCGAGGATTTCGTGATCGCCACCGGGGTCCAGTATTCCGTGCGCCAGTTCATCGAATGGTCGGCGGCGCATCTGGGCATCACCCTGCGCTTTGACGGCACGGCCGAGCAGGAGGTCGGCATCGTCGAGACGGTGTCGGGCGAGGACGCGCCGGGCGTCAAGCCGGGCGACGTGATCGTGCGCATCGATCCGCGCTACTATCGCCCGACCGAGGTCGAGACGCTGCTGGGCGATCCGACCAAGGCCCGCGAGAAGCTGGGCTGGGTCCCCGAGATCACCACCCAGCAGATGTGCGAGGAGATGGTCGCCGAGGACCTGAAATCGGCCCGCCGCCACGCGCTGCTGCGTACGCATGGCTACGACCTGCCCGTCTATCACGAAAGCTGAGGCCGCCATGACGCGCATCTTCGTGGCGGGACATCGCGGCATGGTCGGCAGCGCGATCCTGCGCCAGCTGCGGGACCGCGCGGAGGTCACGCCCATCACCCGCACCAGCGCCGAGCTGGACCTGACCGAACAGGCCGCCGTGCGCGCCTTCATGGCCGCCGAACGGCCCGACGCAGTGATCCTGGCCGCGGCCAAGGTCGGCGGCATCCATGCCAACAACACCTATCCGGCGGAGTTCATCCACCGGAACCTGATGATCGAATGCAACGTGATCCACGAGGCGTGGGCGCATGGCGTCACGCGGCTGCTGCAGCTGGGCTCCAGCTGCATCTATCCCCGCGAGGCGCCCCAGCCCATCCGCGAGGACGCGCTGCTGACCGGCATCCTGGAGCCCACGAACGAACCCTACGCGATCGCCAAGATCGCGGGAATCAAGCTGTGCGAAAGCTACAACCGGCAGTACGGCACCGACTTCCGGTCGGTCATGCCGTCGAACCTCTATGGCCCCGGCGACAATTTCGACCCCGAGAACAGCCATGTCCTGCCCGCCCTGATCCGCCGCTTCCACGAGGCACGCGAGCGTGACCTGCCCGAGGTCGTCATGTGGGGCACCGGCACGCCGCGCCGCGAGTTCCTGCATGTGGACGACATGGCGCGCGCGTCGCTGTTCGTCTTCGACATGGACCGCGCGACCTACGAGGCCCATACCGAACCGATGCTGTCGCACCTGAACGTCGGCTCGGGCACGGACATCGCCATCGGCGATCTGGCGCGGATGGTGGCCGATGTGGTGGGCTATACGGGCCGCATCACCAACGACCTGACCCGCCCCGACGGGACGATGCGCAAGCTGATGTCCTCGGACCGGCTGATGGCGATGGGCTGGGCGCCGCGGATCGCGCTGCGCGACGGGATCGCCCAGACCTATCGCTGGTTCCTCGACCATCGGGCGGGCTGAGGCGATGGCGGCGGACCGGGGAAAGCTGATCGCCTTTCGCGCCGACCGGATGGGCGGCAGGCTGATCGCGCTGCTGAACACGCTGCGCTTCGCGCGCAGCCACGACCTGCCCTTCGTGGTGCATTGGCGCGACAGCGACGGCCTGGGCGACGGGACCGAGCTGTTCCACCCCGACTTCGTGCGCGACCACTTCATCGACAAGCCGACCTATCAGGCGATGAAGGCCAAGGCGACCGCCATCGGCACCGTCATCCACAGCCCGGACCGCGCACGATTCCTGTCGCATCTGGAGGGGGGAATGCACGTGCTGCTGGACCCGCCCTTCGACGTGCTGCGTCTGCCCTTCGAGGACGAGGCCGAGGTCGCGCGCACCTTCCGCGCGGTGGTCGAGGACCTGCCCCTGAACACGGTCCTGGCGCGCCACCTGGCCGCATTGCGCGAGCGGCTGCGCGACGGGCGGCGCACGGTCGCCTATCACATCCGACGGGGCGACCTGACCAGCGACATGCGCGCCATGAACCGCGCCTGGCCCAACAAGTTCGTCCCCGACGAGTTCTTCGAGACCCATATCCGCGCGAACCTTGAGGGTGACGGCACCCGCACCGTGCTGTTCAGCGACAATGCCAGCGTGCTGGAACGCTATACCGGCATGTTCCCCGACCTGCTGACCTTCGCGCGCATCGCCGACACGTCGGAGCTGACCGAGGTTCAGCGCGACGCGCTGGAGCTGTTTGCGATGTCGCTGTCGGACCTGATCGTGGCGCCGCCCTCCTCGGCCTTCAGCTCGACCGCCAAGACCATCGGCGGGGGCGATTTCCGCGACGTCGAATCCGAGATCACCCCCGAGGCGCGGCACGCGGCGCTGGACCTGCTGGCCGACCGGCTGCGCGACGAGCCGCACCTTTTCGCCAACGAGGGCGAGATCGGGCAGTATCTGGTCTATGCCTGCGAGCATCTGGTCAAGACCGGCCGGCGCGGCCAGTTCGTCGAGACCGCGCGCCGCCATATCGAGGGCGGGCTGAACATCGCCTTCGTCCACGCGATGACCCTGCGCGAGATGTTCTTCGATGGCCAGTATCAGCAGATCTGCGACCTGCGCCCGGCGATCGACCGGGGCTTTGTCGCGTTCCAGCGCAGCTTCGCGCAGGTGGCGCTCTATCATGGGCTGGCGCTGCTGATGCTGGGCCGGCGCGAGGCGGGGCTGGAGCAGATCATCTCGGCCTTCTGGCACGAGCCGGTCGAGGGAGAGATCAACGCGCTGGCGGGGCTGCTGCGCGCGCAGGGCGATTTCGACGAGGGCAATTTCTGGATCACCGATCCCGAGATCGAGCGGCTGTTCCCCAACCGCTTCATCGTCGATCACGTGCGCGACTTCTATGGCGCGGCGGTCGAGGCGGGAGTGCTGAGGTTCGACAAGATGGTGCCGACCAACCGGGTGATGGTCTGGGAATGGCCGGATTTCACCCGCTCGGACCTGCGCAGCCACTACAAGTTCCGCGGCCATTTCCGCACCATCCTGAAGATCCTGGAACGCCGCGACTGGACGCCCGCCTACCGGCCGCATTCCGACAGCTTCACCGGCATGATCGCGCTGCGCGAGGGCGATCTGGACCGCGCCCGGCAGATGCTGGGCGCGGCCGTCGCGGCCAAGCCCGACGTGGCGATCTTCCACAAGCGCCTGGCCGAGCTGCACCACGAGACCGGCGATCATGCCGCCGCCCTGGCCGCGATGGACGCCGCCATCACGCTGGCGCCCGGCGCCTCGATCCTGCGGGCGATGCGCGGCCTGTTCCAGTGGCGCGCCGGGGATCCCGCGGCCGCGGCCGAGACGCTGGTCGCGCTGGTGGACGAGGGGCGGCTGCGCTTTCCGTCGGTCCTGTTCCTCGCGGCGGATGCGGCGCGGGACGCCGGCCGGCCCAAGGACGCCGTCCGCATCCTGGAGCAGGCCCTGCGCCTGGCGCCGCTGAACTGGCGGAAGCAATGCGACCTGGCGCAGATGAAGGCCGATCTCGGCGACCGAGAAGGCGCGCGCCGGGTGCTGGACTGGACGCTGCAATGGGCGGACGACCATCCGCCGCTGGTGATGCTGAACACCGACCTGATGGTCGAGGCGGGCCAGATCGATCAGGCGGTCACCCGGCTGGAAAGGCTGATGGTGCGCCATCCCGACAAGGCGCAATATGCGCGACGCCACAAGAAGCTGATCCGGATGGCGCCCAAGGCGCAGGGTCGCAAAAAGGCAGGGGAACGGACATGAGACGAGGTCACAGCCGCATCGGTCAGGCGCATTTTCTGGTCTATTCGAACGGGGTCGATCCCTTCGCCCGCAACGCCGACGACTATTGCGCGTCGGCTCTACAGGTCGGCTTCGACAGCGCGACCCATGTCACCGAGGCGATGCTGCGCCAGACCCCCTTCTGGGAGGAGAACCGCTTCATCCTGGAGCAGCCGCGCGGTGCCGGATACTGGCTGTGGAAGCCTTGGATCATCCTGCAGAAGCTGCGCGAATGCGGCCCGGACGACATCGTGATCTACAACGATGCCGGGCGGTATGAACCCGGATCGTTCCGGCAGTTCCCCTCCTTCCCGCATGCCGCCGTCGAACTCTGCGCGCTGACGCCCAAGCGGTTCATCCACGGCTTCATCTCGACCTGGCAGATCCAGGGCCATTACACCAAGCGCGACGCCTTCATCCTGATGGATGCCGACACGGACGAGCATCGCTTGGCCTGTCAGGTCTGCGCCGGGCCGCTGCTGTTCATGCCGTCCGAGGCCAGCTTCGCCTTTCTGGAACGCTGGCTGGAGCATTGCCGCGATCCGCGCATCCTGACCGACCAGCCCGATGAGCTGGGCCAGCCCCACCCCGCCTTCATCGACCATCGCCACGACCAGTCGGTGGGCTCCATTCTGGCGCATCAGACGGGCGCGCATTATTTCGACTTTACCGCGGGCGGCGCCCTGGCCGCCTCCGAGGACGTGCGTCAGCGCAACCGGCACGTGCCGCGCCTGCAGACCCATATCGGCTACGTGAACCTGATCGCCGCCCGCGCCATGCCGGACGACTTCCTGGCCCGCGCCGAACCCGACATCACCGACCTGCGCGCCCTGCTGCGCAACCTGGTGCCCGGAGAGCCGGTGCCGGGCCATCCCGAAAAGCTTCCCGACGCCGTGCTGCACGAGCAGCTGGCCGAACTGCTGGCCCTGCCCGAACCGACGCTGACGCGCGATCACCTGATGCTGGCCATCGCCGGAAACCGGGTCACCGCGTCGCGCATGCATGTCCTCAAGAAGCACCCCGAGGAGGCCCCCGCCTTCTGGGAGCACGCCATCGCGTCCTTCCGCGACCGCGCGGCGTCGGCCCATCGCAACGGCACGCCCGCGACGCTGGACGACCTGCCGCGCCTGGCGGTGCAGGCGCTGCGCGATGCCGAGGCCGCGATGCCCGCGCTGCGGGCCAAGCTGATGGCCGGTTATGTCTGGACCCTGCTCAGCGACGATGCACGAGCGATCTTCAAGTCGGCCCACAAGAACGTCAAGTCCACCAAGGGCGCGGCAGCCATGGCGCAGTTCGTGACGCTGCTGGACGCGCTCGGCTTCATGCCGCTGGAGGCGGAGCTGGAGGGCAAGGACAAGCCCCTGTCGGAGGAGGTGTCGCGGCGGCTGATGGACTGGATGCTGGTGGACCGGCCCGCGCCCGTGCCCGCGGCGGACGAGCCGCGCTGAGGCGCGGGTCCCTCAGACCTCGACGGTGACGCGGCCCATCGGGTTGGAACAGCAGGCCAGAATCCAGCCCTCGGCGATGTCCTCGTCGCTGATCCCGCCGTTATGGACCATGTGCACCTCTCCGGCCGTCTTGCGGATGCGGCAGGTGCCGCAGAGGCCGAAGGTGCAGCCCGACGGGATGTTCAGCCCCGCCCGCTTGGCGACGGCCAGCACCGTGTCCGTCTCCGCGCAGGCGGCGGTGACGCCGCTGGCCGCGAAGGTGACCTGGGCGCGGGCCTCGTCGTCGGGGGCCACATCGTCCAGCACCGGGGCCTCGGCCTCGGTGGCGACGGGGGCGCCGAAGCTCTCCTGGTGATAGCGCTCCATGTCGAAGCCGAGCGCGATCAGCATGTCGCGCACCGCCTGCATGAAGGGCTCGGGACCACAGCAGAACACCTCGCGCTCCAGATAGTCCGGGGCCATCAGCCCCAGCATCAGGCTGTTCATGCGCCCCTGATAGCCGGTCCAGGTGCGGAACGGCTCGGGCTCCTCCACGGTGAAGCGCAGCTGCAGGCCGGGCACGCGGGCCGCGAACTGCTCCAGCCGGTCGCGGAAGATGATCTCGGACGGGCGGCGGGCGGCATGGACGAAGACGATGTCGGTGTCCTGCGCCTGGTCCCAGGCCCAGGTGGTCATCGACATCAGCGGTGTGACGCCCGACCCGGCCGAGATGAACAGGTATTTCCGCGCCGGATGCCGGTGGAAGCTGAAGATGCCCGCCGGCCCGAAGGCCTTGATCCGCATGCCGGGCCGCAGGTGGTCCAGCATCCAGCGCGTGCCGATGGACGCGGCCTGCGCCTTGACCGTGACCGAGATCGACAGCGGCCGCGAGGGCGAGGAGCTGATCGTGTAGGTCCGCTGCACGTTGCCGGCCGGACCTCTTGAAGGGTCCACCGGCAGGTCCAGCGTCACGAACTGCCCCGGCTCATAGTCGAACCAGGCCCTGGAGGGCGCGCGGAAGATGAAGGTGGACGTGTCGCGCGTCTCGGGCACGACCATCACGCATTCCAGCGGCTCGTCGTCGGACCAGGGTTCGGCCGTCCAGTTCAGGCGCCTGCGGACCATTATTCCGCCGCCTGCTGCAGCCCGAGGCGCGAGGCCATCAGCCCGCAATACCAGTCGATCAGGTGGATCACCCCGGCCTCCTGGCTGGGCGAATAGGGGCCGGGCTCGTAGGCGGGCGACAGGATGCCGGCCTGGTTCTCCTCGACCACCTGGCGGTCCTCGTCATTGGTGTTCAGCCAGACGCGGGTCAGGGTCTCCAGGTCGTAATCGACCCCCTCGACCGCGTCCTTGTGGACCAGCCAGTTGGTCGTCACCTGCGTCTCGGTGGGGCTGATCGGCAGGATGCGGAAGACGATGGCGTGATCGGCCAGGAAATGGTTCCAGGACGACGGGAAGTGATAGAACATCAGGCTGCCCGCGTCGTTCCAGGGCATGGTCCCCATGCGCCGCGCGACGGCGGCCTTGCCCGACATGGTGAAGCTTTCCTGATGGTCCATCAGCGGCACCCGCGCCATGCGCCACTGCATGTCGGGCGCGTTCACGAAGCGCGCGGGCAGCCCCTCCGCGTCGCAGCGGTCCCAATGGGCCAGGATCTCGGGGCTGGCCGAGTTCGGCCCCTCCATCACCGTCATCAGCGGATCGTCGGAATAGGTCCGGCACAGCGACGGGTGCGAACCGCTACAGTGATAGCATTCGCGGTTGTTCTCCATCACCAGCTTCCAGTTGCCCTTCTCCACGATGGTGGAGGAGAAGGCGACCTTGGCATCCTCCAGTCCCGAGGGCGCGACATAGCGCATCAGGTTGGCGGCCAGTTCGTTGATGGCGGGCGGCACGGCGGCCAGGCAGATGAAGATCATCCCCTTGAGGTCCACGCAATGCACCGGCTTCAGGCTGTATTTCGACGGGTCGAAATCGCGGCCCATGTCGCGCGCGAACAGCAGCTTGCCGGTCAGGTCGTAGGTCCACTGGTGATAGGGGCAGACCAGTTTCGGATTTGTGCCGTTCGATTTCGCGCAGAGCCGCTGGCCGCGATGGCGGCAGACATTGTGGAAGGCCCGGATGCGGCCATCCGCGCCGCGCGTGACGATCACCGGATAGTCGCCGACCTGCATCGTGACATAGCTGCCGGTCTTGGGCAGCTCGCAGCTGGGTCCGGCGAACAGCCATTCGCGGTACCAGATCTGCTCCAGGTCGTCACGGAACGCCTGTTCGGAACAGTAGAGGTCGCGCGGCAGGGCGTGGTTCGGGCAACGCTCTGCGATCAGCTGGGCGGTGGTCTTGGTCTGGCTGTGGGTCATGGCGCGGCTCGGCAATCCGGGGGGTGATGGTGCCAACCTAATCGTCGCGATGCGCGGAGGCGGACGATTTGCGACATTCGACCGGCGGAAACAGACATGGGCGCGTTCCCGTCACAGCAGCCCCCGGTTGCGCAGCTGCGCCAGCAGCAGCCCGGAATGGGGACCGCGTTCCGCCAGCAGCCGGTGCATCTCCTGCGTCATCGCGGCGTCCCGCGCCAGCGCGACGGTGGTGAACAGCGCCGTGGGCTTCAGCTCCTCGGTCATCAGGCTCTGCATCCAGTCCTCCGCCCGCGGCAGCGACCACATCCGCCGCCCCGACTGCGTGTGCAGCCGCGCATGGCGCAGGTCGACGAAGCCCGCCGCATCCGCGATCTCGTCCAGTCGGGGCAGGTGCCGGCCGCGCATGCAGGCGGTGCCGGTGCCCAGCACGTCGACCTTGACCACATGGGGCGCGCGCTTGTGGTACATGAAGGTCTTCCACCCCTCCAGCCCCTCCCGGCCCTTGGCCATCCACGCATTGCCCAGATAGCCCAGGACGTGGTCTGCGCCCGGCAGCAGGTCGAAGGCCGCCATGGTGCGCGCGACATAATCCGGCGGATAGAGGATGTCGTCGTCGATTGTGAAGACGATGTCGTCATCGTCGGGCACGAAGGCGAACTTGCCCGCATCCTTGAGGTTGCGGTCCGGGATGATCGCGGTGATGCGGTCGTCGGCGGCGATGGCCGCGGGCACCGCCTCATGCTGGTTCAGGCACAGGAACAGCCGGTCCACCTGCGGCAGGATTGAGGCCAGCGTCCGCTCCAGGACCGCCGCACGGGGCGGGAAGGTGGCAAGATGGGCGCGGATCATCGCTCTCTCCGGGTCGCGGCGGGTCTGGGGTCAGGATGGCGGCTTGGCGGCGGCGCGGCAAGCAGGTCGAGCACGGCGCGAAGCGCGGGCGGCTTTCTGCGCATAATGGAAAATCCTTCCAAATGACTTGGCAAAAGGCGTCTCACGGCTTATGCAGGATCGGCAGGCGCCCGTCGCCGATTCCGCCCGACATCCGAGGAGAGCCAGATGACCCAGACCGCCACCCCCCGCCACGGGCTTGAGGTCCATGCCGATTTCGCCGCCTTCATCGAGGAGCGGGTGCTGCCGGGCACCGACGTGACGGCCAACGCGTTCTGGTCGGGCTATGCCGCGCTGCTGGACGGGTTTGCCGGCCGCAACCGCGAGCTGCTGGCGATCCGCGCCGATATGCAGGATCGCATCGACGCTTGGCACAAGGCCCGCGGCAACCAGCCCTGGGACGCCGCCGCCTATCGCGCCTTCCTAACCGAGATCGGCTATCTGGTCCCCGAACCCGCCCCCTTCACCGTCGAGAACGGCGCGATCGACCCCGAGATCGCCACCTTGGCCGGGCCGCAGCTGGTCGTGCCGGTCAGCAACGCCCGTTTCGCGCTGAACGCCGCCAATGCGCGGTGGGGCTCGCTCTATGACGCGATGTACGGGTCGGACGTGATGGGGCCGGTGCCTTCGGGCGGCTTCGATCCGGCGCGCCGCGATGCGGTCGTGGCCAAGGCAGCCGCCTTCCTGGACGAGGCTCTGCCGCTGGAGGGGGGCAGCCATGCCGATGTCACCGCCTATGACGCCGATGCGCAGGGGCTGGTCGCGACGGTTGCGGGGCAGCCCCTGCGGCTGGCCGATCCGGCAGCCTTCGTCGGCACCCGCCGCGACGGGGCCGACACCGGATATGTGCTGCGCCATAACGGGCTTCATGTCGAACTGGTGATCAACCGCGACCACCCGATCGGCGCGGCCTCGGCCAGCGGGCTGCGCGATGTCGTGCTGGAGGCGGCGCTCTCCGCGATCCAGGATTGCGAGGACAGCGTCGCCGCCGTCGATGCCGAGGACAAGATCGGCGTCTATGGCAACTGGCTGGGCCTGATGAAGGGCGATCTGACCGAGAGCTTCGAGAAGGGCGGCAAGGTCATGACCCGCCGCCTGGAGGGCGACCGCACCGTCACCCGCCCTGACGGTAGCACCGTGACTCTGCAGGGCCGCGCCCTGCTGTTGGTGCGTAATGTCGGCCATCTGATGACCACCGACGTGATCCGCAAGGACGGCCAGTCCACGCCCGAGGGGCTGATGGATGCGATGGTAACCGTCGCCTGCGCCGTCCACGACCTGAAGAAGACAGAAGGCCCGCGCAACAGCCGCGCAGGTGCCATCTATGTCGTCAAGCCGAAGATGCACGGCCCCGATGAGGCGGCCTTTGCCGATGCGGTCTTTGCCCATGTCGAGCAGGCCCTGGGCTTGGCCCCCAACACCGTCAAGCTGGGCCTGATGGACGAGGAGCGCCGCACCAGCGCCAACCTGGCCGCCTGCATCCATGCGATCCGCAACCGGATCTTCTTCATCAACACTGGCTTCCTGGACCGCACGGGCGACGAGATCCACACCTCGATGCAGGCGGGCGCCTTCGTGGGCCGCGACGGGATGAAGGCCGCCACTTGGCTGAAGGCCTATGAGGATCGCAACGTGCTGATCGGCCTGGCCGCGGGCATGCGGGGCCGCGCCCAGATCGGCAAGGGCATGTGGGCCAAGCCCGACGCCCTGGCCGAGATGCTGGAGGTCAAGATCGGCCACCCGAAATCGGGCGCCAGCACGGCCTGGGTCCCCTCGCCCACCGCGGCGACGCTGCACGCGCTGCATTACCACCAGATCGACGTGGCCGCCCGTCAGGACGAGCTGCAGGACCGGCCGGTCCCCGATCTGGACCTGCTGCTGACGCCCGCGCTGGCCGACGGCCCGATCCCGCAGGATCAGGTCCTGCGCGAGCTGGACAACAGCGCGCAGGGCATCCTCGGCTATGTCGTACGGTGGGTCGATCAGGGCATCGGCTGCTCCAAGGTGCCCGACATCGACGACGTGCAGCTGATGGAAGACCGCGCCACCTGCCGCATCAGCGCGCAGTACCTGGCCAACTGGCTGGAGCACGGGCTGGTCACGGTGGATCAGGTCGAGGACGCGCTGCGCCGCATGGCCGCCAAGGTCGATGCCCAGAACGCGGGCGATCCGGCCTATGTCCCGATGGCCCCCGGCTTCGACGGTCCGGCCTTTCAGGCCGCGCGCGATCTGGTGCTGACCGGGACGACGCAGCCCTCGGGCTATACCGAGCCCGCGCTGCACGCCCGCCGGGCCGAGGCCAAGGCCCGCGCGGCCTGACACGGCGCGTGCGGCGGCGGTTGCCACGGCGCCGCCGCACGCTATGCTGCGCCCCGGTCTTGCGGAGCGGGTGATGGCGGGAAAGACGATTGCGGTGGCCGGGATCGGCTATGTGGGACTGTCCAACGCGGTCCTGCTGGCCGAACGCAATAGCGTCCGGGCGCTGGACGTCGATGCGGACCGTGTGGCGATGCTGAACGACCGCCGCTGCCCCATCGTCGACGCGGACATCGCGCGTCATCTGGTGGAACGCCCGTTGGACCTGACTGCGACCACCGATCCAGCCCAGGCCTTCGCGGATGCGGATTTCGTGATCGTGGCCACGCCCACGAACTATGACCCGGTCACGAACTATTTCGACACGTCCAGCGTCGAGGCGGTGATCCGTCAGGTGATGCAGCACGCCCCGCAGGCGGTGATCGTGGTGAAGTCGACCGTGCCGGTGGGCTTCACCAAGGACGTCTCCGAACGGCTCGGCACGGATCAGGTGATCTTCAGCCCGGAATTCCTGCGCGAAGGGCGCGCGCTGCATGACAACCTGCAGCCGTCGCGCATCGTGGTGGGCGAGGACAGCCCCCGCGGCCGCGCCTTCGCCGACCTGCTGGCCGAGGCCGCTCTGGACGACGACGTGCCCGTCCTGCTGACCGGACCGACCGAGGCAGAGGCGATCAAGCTGTTCGCCAACACCTATCTTGCGCTGCGGGTCGCCTATTTCAACGAACTGGACAGCTATGCGCTGTCCTTCGGACTGGACAGCCGCCAGATCATCGAGGGGGTCGGGCTGGATCCGCGGATCGGCACGCATTACAACAACCCGTCTTTCGGCTACGGCGGCTACTGCCTGCCCAAGGACAGCAAGCAGCTGCTGGCCAATTACAGCAGCGTGCCGCAGAACCTGATCGCCGCCGTGGTCGAGGCGAACCGCACCCGCAAGGACGTGATCGCCGACGCGATCCTGGCGCGCAGGCCGCGCGTCGTGGGCATCCACCGCCTGGTGATGAAGGCCGGGTCCGACAATTTCCGCCAATCCGCCGTGCAGGGCATCATGAAGCGGATCAAGGCCAAGGGCATCGAGGTCGTCGTCTATGAACCCGCCCTGGCCGAGGACCGGTTCTTCGGCTCCGAGGTCATCCGCGACCTGCAGGCGTTCAAGGCGCGGGCCGACCTGATCGTGGCCAACCGTCTGACCCCGGACCTGGCCGACGTCGCCGAGCGCGTGTTCACCCGCGACCTGTTCGGCGCCGACTGAGCCGGGATCAGCGGTCCAGCAGCGCGGCCTCGGCCGCGGGGTCCAGCGCGGCGCCCGCGCCGATCTGGTCCAGCGCTGCGTCGATCAGCCCGGTGCCCAGCTCGGATGCGGGCCGATAGTCGTCCTGCGCCCCCGGCACCGCCAGCGCGACCGACCACCCGTCGGCGTCGCGGCAGGTCAGGCCGCGTTCGTCCGTCGTCTCGATCAGGCGGCACAGGCCCAGATCGGTCTCGAAGCTGGCCAGCGCGCGGGCGGGGGTGCCGTCGGGCAGCAGCGCCTCGCCGCCGGTGGGCACCGCCGACAGGGCGGCCGCGGCGGTGGCCAGACCGCCGCCGGGCACCTGCGGCAGACCGCGTCCGATCAGGAACCCGCCCAGCCCCACGGCCAGCACCACCGATGCCGCCATCGCCCACCGCGCGGGTGACGCGACCGCCCGCGGGCGGAAGGGCAGCACCGTGGCGGCGGGCGTCTCGGCGGCCATGATCGCGGAGATCAGATGGTCGGGCACGGGTTCCGCCGGATAGGCCGCCCGCAGCGCCGCACGGCTGTCGGCGAAGCGCGCGAAACGGTCGGCCAGGGCCGGGTCCTCGGCGATGCGCGTCCAGAGGCTCTCGGCCGTGGTCGGGTCCAGTTCGCCATCGGCCAGCGCCATCAGCATCTCGTCACTCTCGTCTGCGGGGGTGGGTCGGGTCATCGGGTCATGCCTCTGCGGATCATGTGTCAGGCCGAATGGGACGAAAGGGTTGCGGGGTCGTCCTGCAGCATCTGCGATAGCGCAGCGCGGGCGCGGGCCAGGCGGCTCATGACCGTGCCCTGCGGCAGGTCCAGGGCCAGCGCCGCCTCGCGATAGCGCATGCCCTCGACGCAGATCAACATCAGCACCACGCGCTGCTCCTCGGGCAGGCGGGCCATGGCGCGGCGGACATCGGCCAGATGCAGGCGCGTCTCGGTGATCTCGCGGCCATCCTGGCCGATCAGCGGCGCGGCATCCTCGGCGTCCAGGCTGTCGGTCTCGCGCCGGGCGCGGACATGGTCGATGAAGCTGTTGCGCAGGATGCGGAACAGCCAGCTGTCCATCCGCGTGCCGGGATCGAAGCGGTCCAGGTTGCGCAGCGCCTTCTCGACCGTGATCTGCACCAGATCGTCGGCCAGCGCGTGCTGCCCGCACAGGCCGCGGGCAAAGGACCGCAGTCGCGGCAGATACGCGATCATCTGGGCGCGCATGTCCTGGGTCACAACGTCTCTCCCTTGGCGGTCGCGGTTCTGGGGCTGAACGGGGCCGGGGCGCAGTCTATTCCATCCCTGCGGAAAAAAAACCGCGCGCCTTGTCGCCGCAGCCCCCGCGGCGGGCTGGACCGGGGCGGGGGCTGCGGGAATAATCGGCGCCGTCCGCCCGTTTCCGACAGGCCGCGCCCGCCTGGCGCCGATCACCGCAAGGAGCCGCCCATGACCCGCAATGCCCCCACCTCGCGCCGCGCGTTGCTGACCCGGTTGGGGCTGGCCGCGGGGCTGGCCTATGCGGCGCCCGTCCTGAGCGGCGTCGGGGTCGCGCGCGCCTCGGGGGCCAGCGCCGCATCCGTGTCCCGTCCGACGGTGCGCCGGCGCGCGCGACCCGAGATGGTCGTCCTGCTGGCCCCGGGCCAGAGCGCCGAGCCGCTGCGTCAGGCGGGCTACGGGGTCCTCGCGCAGCGTTCGAACGCGACGCTGGCGCGCGAAGCGCTGCGCCTGCGCCTGCCGCCCGGCCGCAACCCCGCCCAGGCCCGGGCCGAGATCGCGCGCCTGCTGCCCGGCGCGCTGGCCGAACCGAACGCCCTCTATCGCCCCGACGCGCTGACCTGCGAGGGGGACGACTGCGCGGCGCAGCGCCTGATCGGCTGGCAGCCCGCCGACCGGACCGCGCGGCCCCGCATCGGCATGATCGACACCGGCGTGAACCCCGACCACCCGGCGCTGCGCGGTCAGGACCTTGAGGTGAACCAGATCGACCTGGACGGGCGCGACGCGGCGGGGCGCATGCACGGCACCGCCGTCGCCGCGCTGCTGATCGGGCGGCCCGAGGGGCGCGCGCCCGGCCTGCTGCCCTCCGCCCGCCTGATCGCCGTCGAGGCGTTCCACAGCCGCGCCGACGGGGCGGCGGCGGACGCCTTCTCGCTTCTGGGGGCGCTGGACATCCTGATCCAGGCGCGGGTGCAGGTCATCAACATGTCCTTCTCGGGGCCGCGCAACCCGGTGCTGCGCCAGATCGTGCAGAGCGCGCGCGATGTCGGCATCGGGCTGGTTGCGTCAGCCGGAAATGGCGGGCCGGGGGCCGCCCCCGCCTTTCCCGCCGCCTGGCCCGAGGTCATCGCCGTCACCGCCGTCGATGCCGAACGCAGGCCCTATCGCCAGGCCGCGCGCGGCGAGCATGTGGCGCTGGCCGCGCCGGGCGTGAACCTGTGGACCGCCGCCTCGGTCGAGGGGGGGCGGCTGCGGTCGGGGACCTCCTATGCGGCGCCCTTTGTGTCGGCGGCCATGGCGCTTGGCATGGCGCGCGACGGGCTCAGCGCCGCCGAGGCCCGCCAGCGGCTGTTCGCCTGCGCCGCCGATCTGGGCGATGCGGGCCGCGATCCGGTCTTCGGTCACGGGCTGGTGGTCTCACCCTCGGCCTGCGCCGGGGGGCAGGACAGGATTTTTTCGGTCGGCACGGAATAAGCGCCCCCCGCCCTCCGTTGCAGGGATGGGCCGGGCGAGACCGGCCCGGCAACATCAGGAAAGGGAACGATCATGTCCGACACATCCGACATCCGCCTGTCGCGCCGGGGCCTGCTGGCCAAGCTGGGCCTTGCGGCGGGCGCCGCCGGGGCGATCTATGTGGCGCCGGCGCTGGCAGGCTTCGGCACCGCCCATGCCAGCGGCGCCAGCGGCCGCGGCGGCGGTCGCGGCGGCAATTCCGGGCGCGGTGGGTCCGGGCGCGGTGGGTCCGGGCGGGGCAATTCCGGGCGCGGTTCGGGTCGGGGTGGGTCCGGCCGTGGCGGCGCGGGCCGCGCAGGCTCGGGCCGGGGTCGGGCTGGATCGGGACGGGGCGCATCGGGTCGCGGACGGGCCAGCCGCGCCTCGCGTCCCGCCGGCAACCGCGCCCGCGCCTCGCGCCCGGCCCGCGGATATCGCCGCAGCAGCCGCGCCTCGCGCCCGACCGCCCGGCGCGACTGGTCGAAACCCTCGCGCGGCTGAGCCGGCATGGCCCGCCCATCCCGCAAACGCCCGCTCCGGTCCGCGCCCCTGCCGCGCGGCCCGGTCCGGCACCTGCACTTTCCCGGCACCGGCCTGTCGATCCGCCTGACCGGCGCGGACGCGGTGCGGGACGCGCTGATAGGCGCGATCAACGGCTGGCAGCCTCAGGTCCTGGCCGCCCCGCGGCCCGGCGACCGGCGCGCCAGCCTGACAGCCGGGCGCGACGGCTTCGTCGCCCGCTCGCCCTTCTATGAGGGCGATCTATCGGGGCTGGACCGGGCGGGGGCGGCCTGCGCGCTGATAGCCGATCTGGCGGACGGGTTTCTCGACGGGCGGCCCGGCTGTCTGGCCCTGCATTGCGGCGCGTTCCGCTTTGCGGGCGACCTGATCATGGTCGCAGGCCCCATGCGCGCGGGCAAGAGCACCCTGATCGCGCGCCTGACGGCCGAACCGGACGTCACCGTCTTCTGCGACGATGTTCTGCCGCTGACCCCGGACGGCCAAGCCATCGCCCTTGGCATCGCGCCCCGCCTGCGCCTGCCGCTGCCGCGCACGGCCAGCGCGGCCTTTCGCGCCCATGTCGCGGCGACGCCGGGGCCGCGCGACGCCAGCTATGCCTACCTAGCCGCGCCCACCATTGCGCCGCACGGCACGCAGGTCAGGCCCGGCACGCTAATCGTGCTGGACCGCCGCGACAAAGGCCCCGCGACGCTGCACCGCATGATGCCCGATCAGGCCGTCCATCACCTTCTGGCGCAGAACATGGGCGATCTGGGCCATGCGCAGCAGGCCTTTGCGCTGGCCCGAAATCTGGCCGCGCGGCTGACCTGCCTGCGGCTGGTCTATGCCGATCTGGAACAGGCCGTGGCGCTGCTACGCCAAGCCTTCGCCCCCGACGCTGGCCCCGAGACCAACGTGCCCCTGGCCCCCGCCCTGCCCGATCCGCTGCACGCGCCGGACCGGACCGACGCGCCCGTGGCGCAGGGACGCCGGCTGGCGCAGCGGGCGGACGTGGTGGTGCGGCGCATGGGGGCGGGGGCGTTCCTGTGGACCCCGCGCGCGACGACCATCTGGCACCTGAACCCCGTCGCCCATGCCGTCTGGACCCTGCTGGAGCTGCCCGGCAGCGCCGCCGATCTGGCCGAGACGCTGGCCGAGGTCTTTCCCGATGTGGGCCGCGACCGGCTGACCCGGGATGTCGCCGCGCTTCTGGGCGATCTTCTGGCCGAGGGCTTCGTCGCCGACGCGCCACGCTGAACCCGTGGCGGGCCGGGCGCGTTGATCGCGATACCCATACCCGCAGGATGCACCATGACCGACGACGCCCTCGCCACGCTGGAAGCCCGCCTTGTCGCGCAACGTCGCCTGCTGGCGCGGCTGGTCGCGGCGCTGGACCCGGAGGCCCGCCAGCCCGTCATCGATTGGCTGAGCGCACGCGAGACGCTGCGCGACGGGCAGGAGGACCCCGGCGCGGTCCCCGCCGAAGGCATGGGACAGGCGCTGGCCGTGTCGGACGAGTTCCGCATGATCCTGCGCCTGACCCGCGACCGGCTGCACGAGATCGACCAGCAGCCCTAGCGCCGCGCCTCCAGCATCGCCTCCAGCGCGTCGGGGCGGATCAGCGAGTCCAGATCGACCCGCGCCCGCAGCCGCGCCAGCAGCAGATAGAGCCCGCCGATCTTGCGGTGCAGGAACAGGATCTCGGGAGGCGGCATCTCGGCACGCGCGCGGGCCTGCGCCGCCTGCATCGCCAGATCGGCCACCTGACGCGGGATGTCGGTCGCCGCCAGATCCAACACGCCGCCCTGACGCAGGGGGCGAAAGGCCAGCTCCATCATCGCCATCAGCAGGTCGCGATGCTCGGCTTCGGTATCGGCGGGGAAATAGCCGATGGCGATGGCCGCATCGGCGATCGCCGCGCGGTCCCCCACTAGCGCCGCCCGCAGCAGCGCCAGATAGCGCGACGCGACCTCGGGCGAGAACCCCCGCGTCGCCCCGAAATCCAGCAGCACGACGCGCCCGCCATCGGGGTGCCCCGGATCGGGCTGCCAGCGGTAATTGGCAAAGTTCGGATCGGTCTGCATCAGGTTGAAGCGGAACAGCTCCTCGATCACCAGCTGCGAGAGATTGCGCGCGGCTGCGTCGCGCACAGGCTGGGGCGCCTCGGCCAGCGTCTCGATGGGGCGGCTGTCGATGAAGTCCATGGCCAGCACGTCGGGCGTGGTGAACTGGTCGTCGGGACGCGGCAGCAGGAACGCATCGCGTCCGGCCAGGTTGGCGCCATAGGCCCGCATTTGCTCGGCCTCGCGCGCGTAATCGGCCTCGGCATGCAGCTGGGCACGGGCCTCGGCCATCAGCGCCGGCAGATCGACGCCCTCGGGCAGCAGGCCGGGAATGCGCATCATCAGCCCGATATTGTCGATGTCGCTGTCGATGCTGGCGCGCACGCCGGGATACTGCACCTTGATCGCCAGATCGCGCCCGTCGCGGGTCCGCGCGCGATGCACCTGCCCGATGGAGGCCGCGGCGATCGGACGGACCTGGAAACGCGCGAAATGGCGCAGCCAGCCCGGCCCCCAGGCCCGATCCAGAACCGCCTGCAGCTGCTTGGGGGGCATCGGGTCGGCATCGGCGCGCAGCCGCGACAGGATCGCGGTCAGCTCGGGGGGCAGGAAATCGCCCGCCTCCATCGAGATCAGCTGGCCCATCTTCATCGCCGCGCCGCGCATCTGCGCCAGCTGCGCCGCCAGCCGCGCGGCGTTGGCGGGGGTCAGGAACAGCTCCTGCGCGGTGGGCCGCCGCCCCGTCGCCAGCTGCCGCGCGCCCCCCGCCAGCGCCCGCGTGCCGATGCCCCCGGCCAGCCCGCCAAGGCGCAGCATCCGCGTCAGGCGGCCCTGCGGCACCGGGCGGGGGGTGCGCTCCTCGGTCACGATGCACGGGCCAGAAGATGCCGGGCCATCGCCCGTCCGCTGGCCCAGCCATCTTCGGCCAAGGGCCCAAGCGCCCAATCCCCGCCGACGATTAGCCCGCGCGCGTCGTCCTGCAGGAAGGCCCGCCCCAAAGGCCGCTCCGCCTGCGCATAAAGCCAGCGATGCGCCGCGGCATGGCGCAGCTGTCCGGGCCGCGCGCCCAGCTCCGCCAGCAGCAGCGGCGCGATCATCGCGGCCAGGTCGTCGAAGGGCAGGTCGATATGCGCCATGCTCCAGTCCGGGTCAGCCTGAACGACCCAGGTCGCCAGGGGCTGCCCCGCGCGGCCGGGTTTCGCGCCGTCCTGCGCGATCCAGGCCAGCGGGCCCTGCCCTCTGCGCGTGACGAAGGGGCGCGGCGCACCCGGGTCCAGCGCCGCCATGACCGTGACGCTGGCGTGAAAGCGGACCCGCGCCAGATCGGCCGACAGCGGATCGTCGCCGCCCAGCAGGTCGCGCGCCTGCGGTGCCGGAATGGCCAGCACGACGCGGGGCGCGCGATGGTCGATCCCCTCGCCCCCCAGATGCCACAATCCGTCGCGGCGGATCAGCCGGTTCACCGCCGCGCCCTGTTGCAGGTCCAGCCCCTGCGCCATGGCGCGGGGAATGGCGGCCATGGCCGGGCATCCAACCCATCCGTCCTGACCGGGCCAAGGGGCCGCCTGGCCGCCATCCGCCAGCCAGGCGGCAAAGTCGGGGTCGCGCGCGGGCAGCAGCTGCGCGCCGTGATCGAACTGCAGCCCGCCCTCCGTGCGCCGGGTCGACATTCGCCCGCCCGGCCCGCGCCCCTTGTCGAAGACCGCGACCCGCAGCCCGGCATCCGCCAGCGCCCGTGCGCAGGTCAGCCCGGTGATGCCCGCGCCGATGATGGCCACGTCGCCCTGCCCGCCCATACCCGATCCTTTCGTCGTTCGAGCCAGCAGGCCATGCCGCCCCGCCGGGTGCAAGGCGTCATTCTGTCCGGCCCAGCTCCAGCCGTCCCATGAAATCCAGGAACGCCGCCAGCGCTGCGGTGACCAGCTTGCGGCTGGAATAGACCACATGGATCGGCACGCCGGGCAGGGCGTGATCGGGCAGGACCTGCACCAGCAGCCCGCGCGCCAGATCGTCGGCCACCTGAAATTCGGGGGCCAGCGCGATGCCCCTGCCCGCCACGGCCAGGGCGCGCAGCAGCTCTCCGTTGTTGCTGGAGAAGGCCGGGGTGATCTTCTGATAGACGACCTCGGTCCCGTGGCGCAGCGGCCAGGTGCCGGGACCGCGCAGGTTGGTGTAGTGCAGGCACAGATGATCGCGCAGGTCAGACGGCTGCGCCGGGCTGCCGTGGCGCGCGACATAGTCGGGCGAGGCGACCAGCAGGATGTTCGCGTCATGCAGGCGGCGGGCATGCAGGCTACTGTCCTCCAGCGTGCCGATTCGGATCACCGCGTCGAAGCCGTCGCGGGTCATGTCCGACCGGCTGTCGTCCAGCACCATGTCCAGCTGGATGTCCGGAAAATCCTCCATGAAGCGCATCAGGTGCGGTTTCAGGACCTTCAGCGTGTACTGGACCGGCGCACCCACCTTCAGCGGACCCGAGGGCCGGCTGGAGGCGGCGCGCACGGCCTCGAAGGCGGCGTCCAGCTGGGTCAGGATATGGGCCACGCGGTCGTGGAAGGCCTGGCCCGCCGCGGTGGGCGTCACCGCGCGGGTGGTGCGGGTCAGCAGGCGGGTGCCCAGATCGGCCTCCAGATCGGCGATCATCTTGGAGCACATGCTCTTGGAGACGCCCACGCGGCGGGCGGCGGCGGCAAAGCTGCCCTCCTCGATGATGGCGACGAAGCTGCGCAGCACCTTGATGTCCATGTCCCGATTCCCGCCTGTCACCGGATATGGAAAAGGGCCGCCACCCCGATGGGGATGGCGGCCCGTCAGCCCCATCAGGGGCCGTCCGGTCGCATGATCAGTAGAAGCCGCGGCTGGAATTATCAATGCTGGCGGTTTCTTCGGTCGTGTTGATGCGGGTGATGGTCACCAGGTCGTCAGCCTTCAGGCCGGCCTGCGACAGCTCGCGCGCGGTCATCACGTCGCCGGCGGGAACCTCGACGGTCTGGGCGGGCGCCGTGGGGGTGGTGAAATCGCTGGAGGACGCGGCCATCGCGCCACCGGCAGTCAGGGACAGGGCGACCAGGGCATAAGCAAAGTTTTTCATCGTCATTTTCCTTGTTATTTCAACACTTTGGAAGCGGTGGCGCGCCGGATGCCCGCCCATTCCGTTCCGATGACTGTCAGATAGGCGTTACAAAAACGAAAGATTAGGCGCGAAAACGCGCGCTCTGTGTTCGACGGGATGGGACAATCGCACAGGATCGTCCCATCCCGCAGATCAGGCCGTGCAGACCTGCGCGATGCGCGCCAAGATCGCGTCGGGCTGCCCGTCCAGCGTGGCCGATTGCCGCGGGCGGCCCTCCCATGCGCCCAGGGGGCCCTGGCGGTCGGCGGGATTCATCAGCGTCAGGCCCAGGGCGATGCCCTCGGACAGGACGCGGACCTCGCCCCGGGTCGTGGCGAACAGCTCCGGATCGGTCAGATAGACGGCGGCGGTGCAGTCATGGACCAGCATCCCGTCATAGCCCGCCGCCTGGTAGAAGCCGACATAGCCCTGCGACAGATCGGCCACCAGTTGCATCCCCGCGCCCCCCCGCGCGCCCAGATCGGCCAGGGTGGCGCTGTCCATGAAGGTGCGCGTAGTCAGGTCCAGCGGCACCGCGACCACCGGCCAGTCCGCGCCGAAGACCACGTCGGCGGCCAGCGGGTCGCCCCAGATGTTCGCCTCGGCCGCGGGGGTGATGTTGCCGGGCACGCGGAAGGCGCCGCCCATGATCACCACGTCGCGCACCAGGCCTGCGATGTCGGGCGCCATCTGCACCGCGCGGGCCAGGTTCGTCATGCGCCCCACGGCCAGCACGCGCACCTCGCCCGGATGGGCGCGGATCGTGTCGATCAGGAACTGCGCGGCGGTGTCGGGGCCGTCGACCGGGGCCTCCGGGGTGGGGTGGTTGCCCAGGCCATTGTCGCCGTGAATGTGGGTAGGCCAGAATTCGGGTGGCATGTCGGGGGTCATCGGCCCCTCGGCCCCGCGATGGACGGGTGCGTCATGCCCCCAGGCCTGCAGAAGGAAGCGCGCATTGCGGGTGGTCATCGCCACCGGCGCATTGCCGAAGACCGTGGTCACGCCCAGCAGGTCGATCTGCGGGTGGCGCACCAGATAGTAAAGGGCCAGCGCGTCGTCCACGCCGGGGTCGGTGTCAAAGATCACCTTGTGCTGGGTCATCGTCCTGTCCTGTCTGTGATCGGCCCGATGTAACGTCGCACCGGGCCGCGTCAACAGCCGGTCACAGCGACATGGTGGCCTTGACCGCCCGGCGCCAGGCGTCATAGCGCGCGGCGCGGTCCTCCTCCTCCATCGCGGGGGCAAAGCTGCGGTCCAGCGCCCAGTCCTTGGCGAAACCCGCCATGTCGGGATAGATCCCCGGCCCCTGCCCCGCCAGCCAGGCGGCACCCAGGGCCGTCGTCTCCAGCACCCTGGGCCGGTCGACGGGGGCGCCCAGGATGTCGGACAGGAACTGCATTGCGTAATCGGAGGCGCTCATCCCGCCATCGACGCGCAGCGCGGTCTCTCCCTTGGGCTCCCAATCGGCCTTCATCGCCTCCAAGAGGTCGCGGGTCTGGAAGCCCACGGATTCCAGCGCAGCGCGGGCCAGCTCGGCGGGACCGGAATTGCGGGTCAGGCCATAGATCGCGCCGCGGCTGTCGGGCGACCAATAGGGCGCGCCCAGACCGGTGAAGGCCGGAACCAGGATCACCTGCTGGCCGGGATCGGCGCGTTCGGCCAGGGGCTGGGTCTCCTTCGCGTCGCGGATGATCTTCAGCCCGTCGCGCAGCCATTGCACCACCGCGCCCGCGATGAAGATGGACCCCTCCAGCGCATAGGTCGGCTTGCCGTCCAGCTGATAGGCGATGGTGGTCAGCAGGCGCTGCGTGGACGCCACCGGCTTGTCCCCGGTGTTCAGCAGCGCGAAGCAGCCGGTGCCATAGGTCGATTTCATCATGCCCGGCTCGAAGCAGGCCTGGCCCACCGTGGCCGCCTGCTGATCGCCCGCGACCCCGGTGATGGGGATGGGGCGTCCGAACAGGTCGGGCCGCGTGGTGCCGAAATCGGCGGCGCAGTCCTTGACCTCGGGCAGCATCGCCATGGGTATGTCGAACAGGCCGCAGATGGTCTGCGACCAGCGGCCCTTGTGGATGTCATAGAGCATCGTGCGCGCGGCATTGGTCGCGTCGGTCGCATGGACCGCGCCGCCGGTCAGGTTCCAGATCAGCCAGCTGTCCACCGTGCCGAATGCCAGATCGCCCGCCTGCGCACGGTCGCGGGCGCCGTCCACATGGTCCAGGATCCATTTCAGTTTCGTCGCCGAGAAGTAGGGATCGACCAGCAGCCCGGTGCGGGCGGTGATCATGTCGGCATGGCCCGCGGCCTCCAGTTCGCGGCAGAAATCGGCGGTGCGGCGGTCCTGCCAGACGATGGCGTTGTGGACGGGCTTGCCCGTCTTGCGGTCCCAGACCACGACGGTCTCGCGCTGGTTGGTGATGCCGATGGCCTCGATGCGGGGGTTGCCGCATTTCTCGATCGCGGCGCGGCAGATGGCCGCCGTGCTGGCCCAGAGATCCGCAGGATCATGTTCGACCCAGCCCGATTGCGGGAAATGCTGCGAGAACTCCTCCTGCGCGCTGCCGCAGGGCTTCATGGCGCCGTCAAAGACGATGGCGCGGGACGAGGTCGTGCCCTGGTCGATGGCAAGGATATGGGTCATGGGCGGTCCTTTCGTCACGAACGGGGGGCGCGGTTCGACCGCGCCCCCCCCAGGTTATCGGGCAGGCATCACTCCTGCCAGCGCTTGATCAGCTCCTCATAGGCGATGGTGACCGGCGCGGGCTTCTCGTTCTCCAGCTTGGCGACGGGGGCGCCGGGCTGGTCGATCCAGTACTGGGGATCCTGCTCCTCGTTCAGGACCGGACCCAGATCACCCTGCACGCCGGACCGCTCCAGGCGCGACAGCACGTCCTCCTGCTGTTCGCACAGCGCGTCCAGCGCCTCCTGCGCGGTCTTGGCACCCGAGGAGGCATCGCCGATGTTCTGCCACCACAGCTGCGCCAGGCGCGGATAGTCGGGGATGTTCGCCCCGGTATCCGACCAGCGGACACGGTCGGGCGAGCGGTAGAACTCGACCAGGCCGCCCAGTTTCGGCGCACGCTCGGTGAAGCTTTCGTGGCGCACGGTGCTGTCGCGCACGAAGGTCAGGCCGACATGGCTCTTCTTGGTGTCGACGGTCTTGGACACGATGAACTGCGCATACAGCCAGGCGGCCTGCGCACGATCCACGGGCGTCGACTGCATCAGCGTCGCGGCACCCACGTCCTGATAGCCGACCTTCATGCCCTCCTCCCAGTAGGCGCCATAGGGCGAGGGGGCCATGCGCCATTTCGGCGTGCCGTCCTCGTTCATGACGGGCAGGCCCTCCTTGACCATGTCGGCGGTGAAGGCGGTGTACCAGAACATCTGCTGGGCGATGTTGCCCTGCGCGGGAACGGGTCCGGCCTCGCTGAAGGTCATGCCGGCCGCGGCCGGGGGCGTGTAGTTCTGCAGCCAGTCGATGTATTTCTCGATCGCATAGACGGCGGCCGGGCTGTTCGTCGCCCCGCCCCGCGCCATGCACGACCCCACCGGCTGGAAGTTGTCGTTCACGCGGATGCCCCATTCGTCGACCGGGAAGCCGTTGGGCTCGCCCTTGTCGCTGGCGCCTGCCATGGACAGCCACGCATCGGTGAAGCGCCAGCCGAGCGACGGATCCTTCTTGCCGTAATCCATGTTGCCATAGACCTGCTGGCCGTCGATCTCGCGCCCGGTGAAGAACTTGGCGATGTCCTCATAGGCGGACCAGTTCACCGGCACGCCCAGGTCGTATCCGTATTCGGCGCGGAACTCGGCCATGATCTCGGGGTCGGTGAACCAGTCGTGGCGGAACCAGTAGAGGTTCGCGAACTGCTGGACGGGCAGCTGGTACAGCTTGTCGTCGGGCGCGGTCGCCTGCGCCAGGCCGATGAAGTCGTCCAGGTCCAGGCCGGGGTTCGTGAACGCGGCCCCCTCTCCGGCCATCCAGTCGGTGATGTTGCGCACCTGCTGATAGCGCCAGTGGGTGCCGTCCAGGTCGGCATCGTTGATGTAGAGGTCGTAGACGTTCTCGCCGGTCTGCATCTGGGTCTGCAGCTTCTCGACCACGTCGCCCTCGCCGATCAGGTCATGGGTGACCTGGATGCCGGTGATGGCGGTGAAGGCCGGCGCCAGGACGCGGCTTTCGTATTCATGGGTGGTGATCGTCTCGGACACCACGTTGATCGACATGCCGGCCAAAGGCTGGGCGGCGTCGATGAACCATTGCATCTCGGCCTCCTGCTCCTCGCGGGTCAGGACGGACTGGTCGCCGATCTCGGCGTCCAGGAAGGCGCGCGCGGCCTCCATGTCGGCAAAGGCGGGGCCGGACAGGGCCAGCATGACCGCCGTGGTCGTCATCAGTCTCAGGTTCATCGGATTCCCTCCCTGGGATTGCGGTCTTGGTTTGAGCCCGGCTCCTCCGGCCGGGCGGGCTGTCGGGCCTTACACCCACCGGAAGACGGCGGCGGCATAGGCCAGGCAGATCAGCATCGCCCAGGGTTGCATGTCCGCGCCCATCGTCCCCAGCCAGGCCAGGTTGATGAAGGCGGACCCCAGAAGCGTGATGAACAGGCGGTCGCCGCGCGTGGTCTCGATTCCCAGGACACCGCGGCGCGGCGTCTCGGGGAAGTGGACCGCCAGCACCGTGAAGGTGACCAGCAGAAGCGCGATGACAAGAAAGAAGATCGCGGTCGGCAGCGTCCAGGCCATCCATGACATGACGTGTCTCCCCTCAGACGCGGCCCAGGGCAAAGCCCTTGGCGATGTAATTGCGCACGAACCAGATGACCAAGGCCCCCGGCACGATGGTCAGGACGCCCGCCGCGGCCAGCACCCCCCAATCGACCCCCGACGCGCCCTGCGTCCGGGTCATGGTCGCGGCGATCGGCTTGGCCGCCACGGATGTCAGGGTGCGCGACAGGAGCAGCTCGACCCAAGAGAACATGAAGCAGAAGAAGGCCGCGACCCCGATCCCCGAGGAGATCAGCGGCATGAAGATCCGCGTGAAGAACCGCCCGAAGCTGTAGCCGTCGATATAGGCGGTCTCGTCGATCTCCTTCGGGACGCCGCGCATGAAGCCCTCCAGGATCCACACGGCCAGCGGCACGTTGAACAGGCAATGCGCCAAGGCCACCGCGATATGCGTGTCGAAGAGGCCCACCGAGGAATAGAGCTGGAAGAACGGCAGCGCAAAGACCGCCGGCGGCGCCATGCGGTTGGTCAGCAGCCAGAAGAACAGGTGCTTGTCGCCCATGAAGCTGTAGCGGCTGAAGGCATAGGCCGCAGGCAGCGCCACCGCGACCGAGATGACCGTGTTCATCACCACGTAGATCAGGCTGTTCACATAGCCCATGTACCAGGCCGGATCGGTCAGGATGGTGGCATAGTTGGCGAAGGTCAGGTTCCGGGGCCACAGGCCGAAGGTGCCGGTGATCTCGGTATTGGTCTTCAGGCTCATGTTGATCAGCCAGTAGATCGGCAGCATCAGGAACAGAAGATAGAGGATCATGACGACGGCGCTGCCGTTGATGCGCTTGCCCATGGCTCAGCCCCTTTTGTCCAGGTTGGTCATGACGGTGTAGAAGACCCAGGAGATCAGCAGGATCACCAAGAAGTACATCAGCGAGAAGGCCGCCGCCGGACCCAGGTCGAACTGCCCGAGCGCCATCTTGACCAGGTCGATCGACAGGAAGGTCGTCGCGTTGCCCGGCCCGCCCCCGGTGACCACGAAGGGTTCGGTATAGATCATGAAGCTGTCCATGAAGCGCAGCAGGATGGCGATCATCAGCACGCCCGCCATCTTGGGCAGCTCGATATACCGGAACACCTTCCAGCGGCTGGCCTGGTCGATCCGCGCCGCCTGGTAATAGGCGTCGGGGATCGACTGCAGCCCCGCATAGGCCAGAAGCGCGACCAGCGAGGTCCAGTGCCAGACATCCATCACGATGACGGTCGCCCAAGCATGGATCGGGTTCTGGGTATAGTTGTAGCTGATGCCCATGGCGTCCAGCGTATAGCCCAGCAGACCGATGTCGACGCGCCCGAAGATCTGCCAGATGGTGCCGACCACGTTCCACGGGATCAGGAGCGGCAGCGACATCAGCACCAGCACCACGCTGGCCCAGACCCCGCGCTTGGGCATGTTCAGCGCGACGAAGATGCCGAGCGGGATCTCGATCGCGATGATGATGGCCGAGAAGATCAGCTGACGCCCAAGCGCGTTCCACATCCGGTCCGAGGAGAGCAGGTCCTCGAACCAGCCCAGCCCGTTCCAGAAGAACTCGTTGTTGCCGAACGTGTCCTGGAACGCGTAGTTGACCACGGTCATCAGCGGGATCACCGCCGAGAACGCGACCAGCACCAGCACCGGCAGAACCAGGAACCAGGCCTTGTGATTGACGGTCTTTTCCATGGTCCCCCCTTACGCCGCCGCCACGCGCCAGTCGTCGGCATAGATGTTCACGCGGCCCGGATCGAAGACCGCGCGGGTCATGTCCGCGCCGATGGCCTGATCCTCTGGCGCGATGATGTTCAGGTCGTGCCCCTCCAGGTCGGCCCGGATGATCCGGTGGCGGCCCACATCCTCGATCCGGCGGATCGTGACGGGCAGGCCCTGATCGGCCGACAGGCGGACGTGCTCGGGGCGGATGCCCAGCTGCACTTTGCCCCTCAGCGCGCCGTATGACCCGGCCAGCGCGGTCGTGCCGCCCGGCACCTGCGCCTCGCGTCCCGCCACGGTGGCGGGCAGCAGGTTCATGCCGGGCGATCCGATGAAATAGCCCACGAAGGTATGTTCGGGCCGGTCGAACAGCTCCTCCGGCGTGCCGATCTGGACCACGCGGCCGTCGTACATGACCACGACCCGGTCGGCGAAGGTCAGCGCCTCGGTCTGATCGTGGGTGACATAGATCATCGTGTGGCCGAAATCATGGTGAAGCTTCTTCAGCTGGGTGCGCAGCTCCCATTTCATGTGGGGGTCGATCACGGTCAGCGGCTCGTCGAACAGCAGCGCGTTCACGTCCTTGCGGACCATGCCGCGGCCCAGGCTGATCTTCTGCTTGGCATCCGCCGTCAGGCCGCGGGCCTTGCGGTCCAGCATGTGCTCCATCCCGATCATGCGGGCGATCTGGTCCACGCGCTCGGCCACATAGGCCTCGGGGCGGCCGCGGTTCCTCAGGGGAAAGGCCAGGTTGTCGCGCACGGTCATGGTGTCGTAGACGACCGGGAACTGGAACACCTGGGCGATGTTGCGCTCGGCCGTCGGCGCGCGGGTCACGTCCACCCCGTCAAACAGGATGCGGCCCTGCGAAGGGATCAACAGCCCCGAGATGATGTTCAACAGCGTCGATTTCCCGCAGCCCGAGGAGCCCAGCAGCGCATAGGCCGCCCCGTCCTGCCAGTCGTGGTTCAGCTCCTTGAGCGCGTAATCCTCCGGCCCCTTGGGCGTGGGGGAGTAGGAATGGGCGAGGTTCTCAAGCGTGATCTTGGCCATGACCCCTCCTCAGGCGGCGCTTGCATAGGCGGCGGGGGTGACCATGCGGCCATCCTCGGCAAAGACATAGACATGGCGCGGGTCCAGCCAGACCGGCAGCACCTGCCCCAGGGGCAGGTCGTGGATGCCATGGATCAGCCCGACCCACCGCTGGCCGCCATGCTCCAGATGGACGAAGGTCTCGGACCCGGTCAGCTCGGTCACGACCAGCTGCGCGTCAAAGCGCATGGCGTCGGGGGCGTGGCGCGACAGGTGCAGGTGGTTGGGCCGGAACCCCGCCAGATAGCGCCCGTCGGGCAGCACGGGCATGCCCGCGACCGACGCGCGCCCGCCCGCCACGTCGAAGGGCAGGAAGTTCATCGGCGGATCGCTGAACACCCGCGCGGTGGTCGCATCCACGGGGCGGCGATAAACCTGCGGCGTCGGCCCGAACTGCGTCACGCGGCCCTCCCACAGGGTCGCGGTGTTGCCGCCCAGCAGCAGCGCCTCCTCGGGTTCGGTGGTGGCATAGACGAAGATCGCGCCCGATTCCGCGAAGATGCGTGGGATCTCGACCCGCAGCTCCTCGCGCAGCTTGTAGTCCAGGTTCGCCAGCGGCTCGTCCAACAGTACCAGACCGGCTTTCTTGACCAGCGCGCGCGCCAGGGCGCAGCGCTGCTGCTGGCCGCCCGACAGGTCCAGCGGCTTGCGCTCCAGCATGGGGGTCAGGCGCATCATCGCGGCGGTCTCGCGCACGCGGCGGTCGATCTCGGCGCGGTCAACGCCCATCAGTCGCAGGGGGGATGCGATGTTCTCATAGACCGTCATCGCCGGATAGTTGACGAACTGCTGATAGACCATCGCGACCTTGCGGTCCTGCACCCGCATGCCGGTGACGTCGCGGCCCTCCCACAGGATGCGCCCCCTGGTCGGACGGTCCAGCCCCGCCATCAGCCGCATCAGCGAGGTCTTGCCCGACAGCGTCGGCCCCAGCAGCACGTTCATCGTGCCGCGCTCCAGAACCAGATCGGTGGGATAGACATGCACCTGCCCCTCGACCACCTTCGTCACGCCCTGCAATTCTAACGTCATGTTCCCTCCCAAGGCCCTCCCGACGGTCTGCTATTCTGCGGCCGCCCGCCGCGCCAGACGGGCCTGCATCCATTCATCCAGGACCTGCACCTGATCGGCGCTCAGCCGCAGGCCCAGCTTGGTCCGCCGCCAGACGACATCCTCCGCGCGGCGGGCATATTCGTGATCCATCAGCCAGACGACCTCGGCTTCGGTCAGGGTCGCCCCGAAATCGACCCCCAGATCGGCGGGCTGGCGCGACCCCGCGACGATCGCCGCGGCCTCGGTCCCGTAGGCACGGACCAGCCGCCGCGCCCAGGGCTCGGTCAGGAAGCCGTGCTCGCGGCGCAGATTGGCGACCAGCGTCGCGACTCCGTCCACCGGGAAGTTCCCGCCCGGCAGCGGCACGCCGCGCGTCCAGGGTCCCGGCAGGTCGGCAAAGACCGTGCCGATCTTCTCCAGCGCGGATTCGGCCAGCCGGCGATAGGTGGTGATCTTGCCGCCAAAGACGTTCAGCACCGGCGCGCCGCCGTTGCGGTCGACCTTCAGCGTATAGTCCCGCGTCGCCGCCGTCGCGCTCTGCGCACCGTCGTCATAGAGCGGCCGAACCCCGGAATAGGACCAGACCACGTCGTCGCCCGTCAGCTGGCGGCGAAAATACTGGTTGGCGAAGCGCAGCAGGTAGTCGCGCTCCTCGGGCGTGCATTCGGGCTTGACCGAGGGGTCCTGATGGTCGGCATCGGTCGTGCCGATCAGGGTGAAGTCGCCCTCATAGGGGATCGCGAAGATGATCCGCCCGTCGGTTCCCTGGAAGAAATAGCATTTGTCGTGGTCGTAGAGACGGCGCGTCACGATGTGGCTGCCGCGCACCAGGCGCACGCCCTCGGTCGAGTTCAGCCGGATCGTGCCCTGGATGAGGTCGCCGACCCAGGGACCGCCCGCATTGACCAGCATCCGGGCGCGGTGCTCTGCGGTCTCTTCGGTCTGCGCGTCGCGCGTGGTCACCACCCAGTGGTCGACATGGCGTTCGGCGGACATGACCCGCGTGCCGACCAAGATGCGCGCGCCCCGCGCTTCGGCGTCGCGCGCGTTCAGCACGACCAGACGCGAATCCTCGACCCAGCAGTCGGAATACTCATAGGCGCGGTGGAACCGCTCCTGCAGGGGCGCCCCTTCGGGCGTACCGTCCAGCGACAGGGTCCGGGTGCCGGGCAGGATCTGCCGCCCCCCCAGGGTGTCGTACATAAACAGCCCCAAGCGGATCAGCCAGGCGGGGCGCCGTCCGCGCATCCACGGCATCACCCGACCCAGCAGCTTGGAGGTCGGCGTGTCGGATTCGAACCGCATGTCGGGGTGATAGGGCAGCACGAAGCGCATCGGCCAGCTGATATGGGGCATGGCGCGCAGCAGCACCTCGCGCTCGATCAGCGCCTCGCGCACCAGGCGGAACTCGAAATACTCCAGATAGCGCAGCCCGCCATGGAACAGCTTGGTCGAGGCGCTGGAGGTGGCCTGCGCCAGATCGCCCATCTCGGCCAAGGTGACGGACAGGCCGCGGCCGGCCGCGTCCCGGGCGATGCCACATCCGTTGATGCCGCCACCGATCACGAACAGATCGACCACGTTCCCCGAAGCTGTCACCCGTCGCCGTCCTTTCGCATCATCCCACGGCATTTCTGGCCCGCTTCGCCGCAAAAAGAAAGCAATTTTTTTTCGTTTTCTTTCACTTCAGGTTATTCAAATCAATTCAGACAGATGCGCCAGTTACGTCATGAATCCTGCCTCATTCCCGACTCGATTCGTGGGGCCCTCGGTCCCCATCGTCATGACGATCCTGCATGATCTGCACAAAACGCGCGAAAGCGAACATCTTGCCTGATCCGTCATGCCGTGCATGATCGCCGCATAACCGGAGACCATTCATGTCGCAGACCTTCCGCCAGCCCGAGATCCTCGAGATCGCCCGCCGCGACGGCAAGGTCACGGTCGAGGGGCTGGCCAGCCATTTCGGCGTCACCCTGCAGACGATCCGCCGCGACCTGACCGATCTGGCCGAAGCGGGCCGGCTGGAGCGCGTGCATGGCGGGGCGATCCTGCCCTCGGGCGTGGCCAATATCGGCTATGAGGAACGCCGCGCCCTGCATCACGACGCCAAGACCGCCATCGCGCGCGCCTGCGCCGCCGAGGTCCCCGAGAAGATCAGCCTGTTCCTGAACATCGGCACCAGCACCGAGGCCGTCGCCCGCGAACTGCTGGGCCATCGCAACATGCTGGTGGTGACGAACAACATGAACGTCGCCAACATCCTGGCCGCCAATGCCGATTGCGAGGTGATCGTCACCGGCGGCAACCTGCGCCGCGCGGACGGGGGGTTGGTCGGCACGCTGGCGGCCGAGACCATCCGGCAGTTCAAGTTCGATTTGGCGGTGATCGGCTGCTCGGCGCTGGACCGCGACGGCGACCTTCTGGACTTCGACATTCAGGAGGTCGGGGTCAGCCAGACCATCCTGCGCCAGTCGCGCCGGACCTTCCTGGTGGCCGACCACTCCAAGCTGTCGCGCAGCGCGCCCGTGCGCATCGGCTCGCTGTCGCAGCTGGACGCGGTCTTCACCGACCGCGCCCTGCCCGGCGATCTGTCGCGCGCCTGCGAGGCGTGGCAGACCCGCGTGGTGGTGGCGTGATCTACTGCGCCGCGGCCTGGTCGCGGTTGCGATAGGCGGCGATGGCATTGGCCACCATGCCCTGCGCCACGTCGGCCCCGTCGAAGCCGTTCAGTTCGACCAGTTTGCGGCCCTCGGGCAGCTGCTTGTAGACGCGGAAGAAGGCCTCGATCCGCTGACGCTCGATCCCGGGCAGGTCGGCGATGTCGCGGATCGCGTCATAGGTCGGGTCGATGTCGCTGGCGGGCACGGCGATGATCTTGCTGTCCTCCTCGCCGCCGTCGATCATGTTCAGGACGCCGATGGCGCGCGTCTTGATGACCGCGCCCGGCACGATCGGCTCGCGCGTCAGGATCAGCCCGTCCAGCGGGTCGCCGTCCCCGGCCAGCGTCGCGGGCAGCGATCCGTAGTTCGCCGGATAGACGACCGGCATCGACTGATAGCGGTCGACGAAGACATAGCCGTGATCGGGATCGATCTCGTATTTGGTGAAGCTGCCGGCCGGGATCTCGATCACGGTCAGGAAATCCGTGCCCTCCTCGGGCTGCGGATAGGTGAAGGGGTGCTGCATCTGGGCATGGGCGGCACCCGCGGTCAGCAGGAAGAGCGCGATGGCCGGCAGGGTCATGGATCAGGCTCCGTTTGGGGTCGGAGCCTGATAGCCGCGCAGTGTGACGCGGCGATGACGTCCGTGCGACGGTTCAGACCGCCATCCTGGCCTGTCCGAAGCCGGACGGTCGCGCGCCCGACGCGGGCGAGGTGCGGAACTGCGCCGCGCGGGCGGCCAGCTGTTCGGTCTGCTCCTCGAGGCCGCGGGCGGCGGCGGTGGTCTCCTCGACCATGGCGGCGTTCTGCTGGGTCACGCGGTCCATCTGGTCCGCACCTTCGGAGAGCGCGCGCAGGCTGTGGGACTGCTCTCGCGTGCCGGTGGCGATCCGGGTGATCGTCTCGCGCATCCGCGACACCTGCTCGACGATCTCGATCAGCGACAGGCCCGAGGCCCGGACCAGCTCCGCCCCCTCGCGCACCGAGGCGTTCGACCGGCCGATCAGCGTCTTGATCTCATGCGCGGCCTCGGCGGTCTTGTGGGCTAGGGCGCGCACCTCATGGGCCACCACGGCAAAGCCGCGACCGGCCTCGCCCGCCCGCGCCGCCTCGATGCCCGCGTTCAGGGCCAGGAGGTTCGTCTGGAATGCGATCTCGTCGATGACGGTGATGATCGTGCCGATGCGCTGCGTGGATTCCTCGATCTCGCCCACGGCGGCGACCGCATTGCGCACGATCTCCCCGCCGCCCTCGGCGCTGTGCTGGGCGGTCTCGGCGCCGCGCTGCGCCTCGCTCGCGCCCTCGGCGGCCTGCCCCACCCCGCGCGACACCTCGCCCAGGGCTGCGAACGTCTCCTCCAGGTTGGCGGCCTGCATCTCGGTGCGCTGCGCCAGATCCTGGGCCGCGACGCTGATCTCGGCCAGGCCTGCGCGCATGACTGCCACGCCCTCGACCACGCCGCAGAAGGCGCCGTCCAGCTGCTCCAGCGCGTCGTTGAACTGACGGCGGATCGGATCGAACTCGGGCGCGACGGTCTCGGTGATGCGCACGGTGAGGTCCCCGGCACTCAGCCGACCGAAGCCCCGGCTGATCGCGCCGACGAAATCCTGCAGCTGCGCCGCGCGCTCCTCCGACTGCTGAACCATCGCGGCCTGGCGTGCGTTCGGCGTTGTTGCAGAACTCTCCCCGTGAAGGATTCACTTGGTGAATCCATGCGGTTAGATGGGCAGCATGAGCAAGCCCAAGCCCGCCCGC